>DATFCC010000442.1:0-13543 GCA_035253505.1 Hyphomicrobiaceae bacterium | reverse complement strand
TGTTCGTCGGCATCGTCCGCGCACTCGAGTTCGCGCTCGTGGCGGCGGTCGGCTTTGCCATCGCCTCCCTATATGTCGCCGGATCGCTCGGGCAGTACGCCGCCGCCCTTGCTCTCGGCGGCATGGTCGCCATCACCGTCTTTCAGAGTCTCGGGCTCTACAACATGGGGGCGCTGTCGGCTGCGCACCGCTTCCTGCCGCGATTGCTGATGGGCTGGACGGCAACCGTGGCGCTGCTGCTGGCGGCCGTCTTCTTCCTCAAGGTCGCTCCCGACTTCTCCCGCGCCTGGCTTGCCATGTGGTACGCCGCCGGAGCCGTCGGGCTGATCGGCTATCGTGCGGCCGTCGCTGCCTTCACGCGCCATGGATTGGCGCACGGGCGCCTCGCGCGCCGTGCCATCGTCTATGGCACGGGGCCGGCCTGCGAGAACATGCTGCGCGCGCTCGACGGCGATCCCCACAATGACATCCGCGTTTGCGGCGTTTTCGACGACCGCGGCCTGGAGCGGGCAAGACAGTCCATCGCCGGCCGCCCCAATCTCGGCAACCTGCAGTCGCTGATCGCGTTCTGCCGCCGCACCCCGGTCGACATGCTGATCGTGGCGCTGCCGCTGTCCGCGGAGACACGCGTGCTGCAGCTCATCAAGCAGCTCTGGGTTCTGCCCATCGACATCCGCCTCGCGGCGCACGCCTCGCAGCTCCGCTTTCGCCCGCGCGTCTATTCGTTCGCCGGCACCATTCCGCTCCTCGACGTGCTGGACCGGCCCATCGCCGACTGGGACGTCATTCTCAAATGGCTGTTCGACAAGTCCATGACGGCGCTGGCGCTGCTGGCGCTCGCCCCGGTGATGGCCCTGGTCGCGCTGGCCATCAAGCTCGACAGCAAGGGACCGGTGCTGTTCCGGCAGAAGCGCTACGGCTTCAACAACGAGCTGATCGAGGTCTTCAAGTTCCGCTCGATGTTCGTCGACCACGCGGACGCCGATGCAGCCAGACTGGTGACCAAGGGCGATCCGCGCGTCACGCGCGTCGGCCGCTTCATCCGCAAGGCCAGCCTCGACGAGCTGCCGCAACTTTTCAACGTCATGCGGGGCGAGCTCTCACTGGTGGGGCCGCGTCCGCACGCCCTGCAGGCGAAGGCTGCCGACCGGCTCTACCACGACGTCGTGGACGGCTACTTCGCCCGGCACAAGGTGAAGCCCGGCATCACCGGATGGGCGCAGGTCAACGGCTGGCGCGGAGAGACCGACACCGCGGAAAAGATCCAGAAGCGGGTCGAGCACGACCTCTACTACATCGACCACTGGTCGGTGGCGTTCGATCTCTACATCCTCTTCAAGACGCCGTTCTCGCTGATCCGTGGCGACAACGCCTACTGAGATCATCCGGCGCGTGCGCGTCAGCGGGCCGGCACCGATGGCGCCGGCTTCTGCTTGGGCAGCTTGGCGAACAGCCCGACCGCGATCACCCGCGACACGTACTGCGCCATGCAATCGTATCCCGCCTCGTTGAGGCCGAAGTCCCGCGGCTCGGGGCGGCCGCTCTCGCGCATGGCGCGGGCCAGCACCTCCATGGCCTCCGAGCGCGTGATGCGCAGCACGTTCTCGCTGGCGGTGATCCGCTGCAGGCTGGCACGGATGGCCTGATAGTGCTCGTTCTTGGCCAGCTGCTTCATGTAGTGGAGGCCGACCAGGATCACGTCCACATTGTGCTCCTTGAGCCACTTGACGGTGCTGGACACCGAGCGCTCGAAATTCTCCGCGGGCACCTGGGCGAACGCGTCGTTGGTGCCGACCTGCCACAGCACCAGATCGGGCTGGTTGAGCGCGACCTCGATCTTGAGACGTTCGCCGGCGGCTTCGGCCAGCTCACCCGATACGCCGCGATTGATGATCTCGACGTCGAGACCCTTGATGTTGCGCTCCAGGATCCGCTCGAGAAGGGGGGGATTGCCGTCGTGACCCATGCCGAGCACGGCCGCCGACGAGGCGCCGATGGCGAGGATCTTCACGACGTGACGTGTCTGCAGCGCCAGCGCGCTGTTGGGCAGCGGCGTCGAGCCGATGGTGGCATCGCCGCAATCGCGGGCCGGTGCCGGCGAGGAATCGGTGACCGGCGCATCAGGCTCCTGGCGCGGCGTCTGCGCCCTGGCGGCATCGCTGAGCGCGGCCGACAGGCACAGGCCAAGCGCGCCGGCCGCTGCGATGCTCAGGCGGTTGATCTTTGCTGATCTCGCCATTCCGATACCCACGCGGTAAGCCAAAGCAGACCAATACCGCAGATTGCCACAATGCTATCAGCCAGAAAGGAGCCGGTGTAGAGGAAACGGGCGATTTGTCCGATTAGGCTCAACAGAGAGGCCACGCAGAAGACGTTCAATGAGTTGCGCCCGAGACTCGAAAGGAATCGCGTGAGCCACGGCACGTACGGCGCGAAGTAGGGATAGGCCGCCGAGAAAACCGCGGCCAGGGCCAGAAACTGGATCAGGCGCATGGGCGTGAGGAAGCTCTTGCCGTTGAGGAAGAGCAGTTTGGGCTCGGGTAAGCGGGTCGGATCGGGAAACCAGTTGAACCAGACGAGGACCGCCGCCAGCACGACGATCGGCAAGGCGACGATCCGGATACGGTTTATGTTGCGGCGCACAAGGGCGCCCACGCCCTCGTCGCGGGACAGGGCGAAACCCAGCACGAACAACACCTGCCACGTGAATGGATTGAAGAACCACTGGCCGGCAACCGGCCAGGTCGGCGCGGTAAACGGCACCGTCAGCGACGCAAAATAGAGAGCGAGCGACAGCGGCACGAGCGCGGGTTTGGCGAACTTGTCGATGAGCGCGATGACCGGTGCCGTCAGCATCAGCACCACGTAAAGCGGCAGGATGTCGAAATACCCGAGCTGGTGCGTCAGGAGCACCAGTCCGATATGCGCCAACGCCGGGTCCTGAAACACGGCCGCGGCATTGTGCCATTCCAGAATGAGCGGATTGTCGAACCAGTAGGCCGTGGCGGCGAGCAGGGCGAGCGCGATGCTGCTGATGAGGATCTGGGCGGCGTAGATGGTAAGGGCGCGCGCCCCGAGCCGCGCCACGAGGCGGCCGGCCGTCACGGGCTCCTTGCGACTGCCAACCAGAAGGCCGAGCGACCAGCCGGCCAGGAAGACGAACAGCTCCGCCGAATCCGAGATCGAGAAATTGCGATGCGTCAGCCGCTCGTAGAAGATGCCGGGTATATGATTGATGAAGATGGAGACAAGCGCGAAACCGCGCCAGAAATCGATGGCATTGGCTTGTCGTATCATCGCAATCCCGAACCCGGACGCACTACCGGCGAACGTCGAGACACTCGCTTCAAGCCGGCCGCGCGCCACGTCCGGCGGGGAGCCGCCACATCGTCATTGGCCGCACCATTTCACCTGAGCTGCCCACGATCACGGGCGATCCGCGCGACTAGGCCGCATCGAGAAAGCTTATGATCAGGGCGTTGGCAATGGCCTGCTGGCCGGGCACCGTATAGCCCTCCGGGTGCCGCCGTTCCAGCATCGAACGAATGTCGGCGCGCGAGAACCAGCGCGCCTCCGCGATCTCGGACGTGTCGATGTTGAGGGCGGTCGTCTTGGCCTCGCCGATGCAGCCGAGCATCAGCGAATGGGGGAACGGCCAGGGCTGGCTCGAGTGGAAACGAACGGCGCCGACCTCGATGCCCGTTTCCTCCATCACCTCGCGCCTGACCGCGTGCTCGATGTCCTCGCCGGGCTCGATGAAGCCCGCCAGCGTCGAATACATCTTGTCGGCGAAGCGGTGCTCGTGGGCGAGCAGGCAGCGCTCGCCGTCCGTAACCAGCATGATGACGACCGGATCGGTGCGCGGAAACCAATCCAGTCCGCAGGCCCAGCACTTGCGCCGCCAGCCGCCGTCCTTCACCAGCGTGGTGCCGCCGCAGTGGCCGCAGCAACGCGCGTTCTCGTGCCATTGCGCCAGGGCGCGGGCCTGGCCGCACAGCGACAGCTCCTGCGGCGACATGATGCCCTGCATGGCGAGCGAGCGCAGGTCGACGATGGGCCGCAGCTTCTCGATGGCGCCCGGAACATGCCGCGTGCGGTGCTCGGTGACCGACAGGGCGAAATGGCCATTGCCCTCCTTGTCGGCGCCCAGGAACATCGCCTCCGCTGCGGGCAGGCCGAACTCGAGGAGATCGACGCGCGAGAACCACGCGAGTTTCGCTTCGGTGCGCTGTGCATTGGAACGGATGACGGGCTTGAGGTCGGCCAGCACCAGAAAGCGGGCGCCCGGGGCCTCGAGCTTGGATTTGAGGAATTCCGCGTCGCTCCGCTTGGGTCCGAGCCGATCGAGCAATGTCGTGGAACCAAGAGTGGGCATTACGAGGCTCCCTCCGTTCTCCTACCGTGGCCCGAACATGAGCACACCGCATGCCGGGGCGCAACGCGATCCCCGTGCAGTGCCTCCGCGCCCCGCCCGACGAGGCAGCCTATCCGTGGATCGCTGCGGTGCGGTCGCAGCAATAACGCTGCAGACGGCAGAATCGCCAGGCCGCCGCGCAAAAAATGCTGCGGCGGCAGCTTCAGCCATTGCCAGCCGCGGCCGGGCTCACCATCTTCATGATCTTCACGAAACTCAGAGCTGCGTACCGCCCCGCGCCGGCCGGCTCATGTCTCGCCGGGGGCGTTGATCTCCAGCGCCAGGGCGTGGATGCCGCCGGCCAGCTCGGCGGCCAGCGCCTCGTTGACGAGGCGGTGCCGTGCCAGCCGCGATTTGCCGGCAAACACGGGGGCCACGATGCGCACGCGAAAATGGCTCTCGCCGGTCCCCGGTGAGCCGCGGTGTCCGGCGTGCAGATGCGACTCGTTGATGACCTCCAGGTGCTGAGGTGCGAATGCTTGTGTCAACTTCGCGTGGATGGTGGAGCTCACCGACATGGACACGTTCTCGACAGGCGGGCCTTAACGCACTGCGTGCGATAGTACCGCGCGCCATGGCTCTGCTACAACGGCTGCGGCAAACGTCTGCGGCGCGCCTTGTGCACGCCGCAGCTTGGGCACATACTGTTCGGTGATGAAGCTCGATTCAAAATATTTCGACAGCGTCCGCGTCAAGCCCGACCAGGAGAAGGTCGTGCGTGAGCAGGCGCCGCTGTGCCAATGGAAGGGGTGCACAGCCGGGGGGCTCTACCGCGCGCCGATGGGGCGCGGCCGCGAGGGACAGTATTTGCGCCTGTGCCTGGAGCACGTGCGCGAGTTCAACGCCTCCTACAACTACTTCGCCGGCATGAGCAACGCCGAGGTCGAGGCCTACCAGAAGGACAGCCTGACGGGACACCGGCCGACCTGGAAGGTGGCGGCCAATTCCTGGTCGCACGGCACCGGCGTCTTCCACGGCGGCGGCGGTCGCGGGCGCCGGTTCGTGGACCCCCACGATGTCTTCCGTTGGCGCGAAAGCCGGCAAGCCGACGCGAAGCGCACGCTGAAGCCGCTCGAGCTGAAGGCCTTGCAGGCCCTGGACCTCACCGACGGCGCGGACCGCCTGGAGATCAAGGCCCGTTTCAAGGAGCTGGTTAAGCGCCATCATCCGGACGCCAACGGCGGAGACAAAAGGTCCGAAGACAAGTTGCGCGAAATCATCCAAGCTTATAACTATCTGAAACAGGCTGGGCTGGTCTGAAGCCACAGCTATAGCTTCGAAGTCGAGTAGCCTCTACGGTGCGGCCCTGCCGATCACCGGCAAGTCATCCGGAAGCAAACGATATGCCAGCCCAAGCCAACGCCGGGGTGCCCGGCCTGCCGGACATGAAGGTGTCCGTTCGCCAGCTCTTCGGCATCGATACCGATCTGGAAGTGCCCGCCTACGCCAAGGCCGACGATCACGTGCCCGACGTCGACCCGGATTACGTGTTCAACAAGGAAGTGACGCTGGCCATCCTGGCGGGCTTCAAGCACAACCGGCGCGTGATGATCCAGGGCTACCACGGCACCGGGAAGTCGACCCACATCGAGCAGGTTGCCTCGCGCCTGAATTGGCCCTGCATCCGCGTCAACCTCGACAGCCACGTCAGCCGCATCGACCTCGTCGGGAAGGACGCGATCGTGCTGAAGGACGGCAAGCAAGTGACCGAATTCCGCGAGGGCATCCTGCCGTATGCCCTGCAGACCAATACGGCGCTGTGCTTCGACGAGTACGATGCCGGCCGGCCCGACGTGATGTTCGTCATCCAGCGCATCCTTGAGCAATCCGGCAAGCTGACGCTGCTCGACCAGTCGAAGGTGATCCGGGCGCATCCGGCCTTCCGGCTGTTTTCGACCACCAACACCATCGGTCTCGGCGACACCTCGGGCCTCTATCACGGCACCCAGCAGATCAACCAGGGCCAGATGGACCGCTGGTCGATCGTCTCTACGCTGAACTACCTGCCGCACGACGAGGAGACGCGCATCGTGCTCGCCAAGGCCAAGGGGTTCGCCAAGAGCGAGGCGAAGCGCAAGATCGTCGGCAACATGGTGCGGGTGGCAGACCTCACGCGCTCGGCCTTCATCAACGGCGACCTGTCGACCGTGATGAGTCCGCGCACCGTGCTCACCTGGGCCGAGAACGCCGAGATCTTCGGCGACGTCGGCTTCGCGTTCCGTCTCACGTTCGTCAACAAATGCGACGAGCTCGAGCGGCCGCTGGTGGCCGAGTTCTATCAGCGCTGCCTGGGCGAGGAGCTGCCCGAGAGCGCCATCAACGTGGCCCTGAACTGAGGCGGCGCCCGCCATGGCTGAGCCCCGGCGATGGTCAAGATGCTGGCATTCGGACTGCTTGGGCTCGTGGCGGCCGTAGCTGCCGCAGTCGGCATCGCGCGCCACACCCTGCCGGCGTCGGCCTGCACGGTTACGGAGCCGCAGATCGACTTGCTGACGATGAACATGACCTACGACAAGGCAAAATCGCTGCTCGGTTGCGACGGCGTGCTGCTCTCGAAGGAGAGCTATGGCGACACCCTCGTCATTGAGGCCTACGCCTGGCGCGGAGATGCTTGGCCCTACGGGCGTTTCAGGGCCGAGTTTTTCAACAAGACGCTGCAGGCCACTTCCAAGCTCTGGCTGCACCTGGCGATCGGCAAGAGCAAGCACTAGGCAGAAGGACCCGCCTCCGCCATGGCCCAGTCCAATCGCAAGGAAGCGCCGGCCGAGCCGTTCAAGCGCGTGCTCGGCCTGTGCGTGCGCGCGGTCGCTGCGGACGGCGAGGTCCAGGTCACCTACGCGCCGGGCAAGCCCGAGATCGACGGCAAGCTCGTGCAGCTTCCCGAGCCCTCGCGTGTGCCTTCGCGCAAGGAAATCGCCGTCATCCGCGGCTGGGCCGACAGTCTCGCGCTCACCGCCGCCTGTCACGACGTGAAGCTGCACGCCCGCCTGGCGCCGAAGGCCGGGCCGGCCAGGGCGGTGTTCGAGGCGGTGGAGCGGGCGCGCATCGAATCGCTCGGCGCCAACCGCATGCCCGGCATGGCTTCGAACCTGACCGCACGCATCGAGGATCAGTACGGCCACGGCCGCTACGCCGAGATCACCGAGCGGGGCGATGCCCCCCTCGAGGACGCGCTGGCGCTGATCGTGCGCGAGCGGCTGACGGGCGCCCTGCCGCCGGATACCGCCAAGGCCATGGTCGACCTGTGGCGGCCGTGGGTGGAGGAGCGGGCCGGACGCACGCTCGCCGGCCTCGACAAGGTGGCTGAGAACCAGGAGACGTTCGGCCGCCAGCTCCGCGATCTGCTGAAGGTGCTGGACCTGTCCGACGAGCTTGCCGAGGGTGAGCGCGAGGAGGGCGAGGACGACGAGCAGGATCCGGAGACCGGCGATCAGAGCGCGGACGAAACCGGCGAGGGCCAGGACAGCCAGCAGGAGGCCGCCGACGATCAGCGCGGCGAGGGCGAGGAGGGGGAGACCTCCGAGACCACCCAGGACGCCGACGCCGATCAGTTCGACGCCGATGCCGACGGCGAGGAGATGGCCGACGCGCGCGAGCCGTGGCGGCCCAACTACAACGTGCTCGATAACCCCGAGGCGTTCGGCTACAAGGTCTTCAACCGCTCGCACGACGAGGAGGTCGCGGCCGAGAGCCTGTCGACGCCCGACGAGCTGGAGCGACTCAGAAGCTTCCTCGACAAGGAGCTGCGCAACCTGCAAGGCGCCGTGGCGCGTCTCGCCAACCGCCTGCAGCGCAAGCTGATGGCGCAGCAGAATCGCGCCTGGGACTTCGACCTGGAGGAAGGCACGCTCGATGCGGCCCGCCTCACGCGGGTCATCATCGATCCCATGCATCCCCTGTCGTTCAAGATCGAGCGCGATGCGGACTTCCGCGATACGGTCGTCACGCTGCTGCTCGACAACTCGGGCAGCATGCGTGGCCGCCCGATCATGGTCGCCGCCTGCTGCGCCGACATCCTGGCACGCACGCTGGAGCGCTGCGGCGTGAAGGTCGAGATTCTCGGCTTCACCACGCGCGCCTGGAAGGGCGGGCAGGCGCGCGAGGCCTGGCTTGCGGCCGGCAAGCCGCCCAACCCGGGACGTCTCAACGACCTGCGTCACATCATCTACAAGCCGGCGGATGCGCCCTGGCGTCGCGCCAAGCGCTCCCTGGCGCTGATGATGCGCGAGGGCCTGCTCAAGGAGAATATCGACGGGGAGGCGCTGTCGTGGGCGCACCGCCGCCTGCTCGGGCGACCGGAGCGGCGCCGCATCCTGATGATGATCTCCGATGGCGCGCCGGTGGACGACTCAACGCTCTCCGTCAACACGGGATGCTACCTGGAGCGCCACCTGCGGCAGGTGATCGAGGAGATCGAGACCAAGTCGCCGGTCGAGCTCATCGCCATCGGCATCGGTCACGATGTGACCCGCTACTATCGCCGGGCGGTCACCATCACCGACCCGACCGAGCTCGCGGGCGCCATGACCGACAAGCTCGTCGAACTGTTCGAGGAGGGCGGTTCTGAGCCGAAGCGCGCCATGCCTAGCGCTCCCCGCCGCAAGCTGCAGTAGGCCCGCTGGCATCGATTGGGTGTCGCAGCGATTGCGGCGAGCGGCGGAATTGACCGGCGCGGCCATCCTGCCGTAGCATCGCTGCTGCGGAGCAAGTCGCACCCGGACCCGCGGGAAGGGTTGAGCCCACTTGCCGTCGTGAGCTGACAGCCAAACCTTTGTGCAGCCGAATTTGCGGGTCATCGGCGCTCGTTGCACGGAGGTTTCCATGAAGCGGCTCCCCGAGCGGCCCGATCTCGATCATTTGAAGCGGCAGGCAAAAGACCTGCTTTCCGGCTACCGAAGCCAACATCCCGATGCGATCGCCCGCTTTCGCGGCGCGCTGCCGCTCGCGGCCGGCAAGGGCGATGCCGCCATCGTGTCCCTTGGCCTGCGCCTCCACGACGCCCAGTCATGTGTGGCGCGCGAGTATGGGTTCGTCTCCTGGCCGGACCTGAAGAGCTTCGTGCAAGTGCGCGCGGCCAACGCGGCCGATCCTGCCAGGCGCGTGCTCGACTGGTTGCGGCTCGTCTATGCCGGCGATATCGCGGGCGGAGCCAATCGTGCGCGGCCTTCTGCGGCGGCGCGCCTGCTGGAGGCGAACCCGGATCTCGTTGGCGGCGATCCCTATGTCGCCTGCGCGATCGGCGACGAGGTTGCGCTTCGCGACGCCAGCAGAAGGGACCCGGCCTGGATCAACCGCGCCGGCGGGCCGTTCAATCTGCCTCCGCTGATCGCCGTGGCCCATTCCGGTCTCGTGAAGCTTCCGGGCTATCGCGAGCGCCTGCACGCATCGGCAAGGTTCCTTCTGGGAGCCGGTGCCGACCCCAACCAATCGGTGGGCAACCGCTGGGGCGCATCGGTGGAGGCGCCGTCGGAGACCTATCGTCTGTCGGCGCTCTACGGGGCCGCGGGCCAGAATCATGACCCCGAGCTGACGCGGATGCTGCTGGAGGCGGGAGCGGACCCCAATGACGGCGAGTCCCTCTATCACTCGGTCGAGACCGGCGTCTGCACGCGCCTTCTGCTGGACGCCGGCGCGCGCATCGCCGGCAGCAACGCGCTCTATCACGCGCTGGACTACGACAACCTCGAGGTCCTGCAGTTGCTGCTCGCGCATCGTGGCGACGCAAACGAGCCGCCCATGGGCAGGCCGACGTCCGACTTGGGATCGCCGTTGCTGTGGGCGATCAGGCGGCGCCGATCGCCCGAGCACATATCGGCATTGCTGGAGGCCGGCGCCGATCCCTCCTCGCGAACGCCGGATGGCACGAGCGCACACACCATGGCCCTGCGTTTCGGGCTGCCCGAGGTGGCCGATCTGCTCGCGCGGGCGGGCGGTGCCGGCTCGACCACGCCGGAGGAGGAGTTTGTCGCCGCATGTGCGCGCGGCGATGAAGAGGCCGCACGGCGCATCCAATCCGAGCGGCCTGACTTGCCGGCCGCGCTTGGGGAGGCGCAATTGCGTCTGCTTCCGGAGCTTGCCGCACAAGGCTGCGGGGAGGCCGTGCAAACGATGGTAAGGCTGGGCTGGCCGATCGCAGTGCGCGCGGGCGACTGGGACGCCTCGGCGCTCAACCACGCCGTGTTTCGCGGCGATGCCCCGCTCACGCGCTTCCTGCTCGAGCATGGCGCGAGCTGGACCGAGCAGCACGGCCACGGCGATAACGCCTGCGGCACCCTGTCGTGGGCGTCTCTGAACGAGCCCGTTGAAGGCGGCGACTGGCGGGGCTGTGCCGAGGCCCTCGTTGCGCACGGCATGCCGCCCGCTCGACCGGACCCGCAAGGAGCAGACAGCGTGATCGTCAATGGGCGCCGCAAGTGGTTCTCCGACGATGTCGCGGACTTTCTGCTCGCAGCGGGTGAAAGTGCTCCGGCGCGTTCCGGGTGAGCGCGCCGTCGTTCCGCCTGCGGCCGAGGGTCAATGGCCTGTTGGCGCTGTCCAGCAAACCTGCTTATGTCCTCGCGGCGCGGCCGCCTGTCGCGACGCCGCGCGGACTGGGGAGCAAGCACGGACCTGCCATGGCGCCAGCGAGCCGGTTGTCCTGCGTCGATCGCCGCCACGTGTTGCGCGGACTGGCAGCCGCCGCGGCGCTGGCTCCGGCCCCGGGGCATGCGGAGGACAAGGACCGGCCGGCGCCCGCCGGGATCGAGGCAATCGAGGTCAACACCCGGCCGATCGACCATTTCGAGCGCGGGCGCAGCGAGGCGACGCGGTTCGGGCCGCTTCAGTTCCGCGGCGGGCTGGTGCTCAGCTCGCCGTCGGCGGACTTCGGCGGCTGGTCGGGCCTGGTGATGGCGCCCGACGGGCACCGGCTGCTCGCGGTCTCCGACGTCGGCAGCTGGATGACGGCGGATGTCGGTTACGCCGGCACGCGCCCGATGCGGCTCGAACGGGCGCGTATCGGGCCGCTGCTCGACAGCGGCGGGCGCCACCTCGACAGCAAGAAGGAGGCGGATGCCGAGAGCGTCACGCTGCTGGACGGCGATCTGCGGCGCGGCACTCTGCTGGTCGGCTTCGAGCGCCACCATCGCATCGATCGCTACCCGATCCGGGACGGCATCGTGCAACCGTCCGACGGCGGGCTCAAGCTGCCGGCAGAGGCCAAGCGCATGCCCAACAATCAGGGCATCGAGGCCCTGGCCGTGCTCAAGGGCGGGCGCTACGCGGGCGCGGTCGTCGCCTTCGCGGAGCGTTTCACACGCGGCAGCGGCTATCACACCGGCTGGCTGTGGATCGGCGGCGGCGAGCCCCAGCGCTTCCAGCTCCAGGACATCGAAGGCTTCAACATCACCGATGCCGCCGCGCTCCCCGGCGGAGGGCTGATCGTGCTCGAGCGCTTCTTCCGCTGGACCGAGGGCGTGAAGATGCGGCTGCGGTTGATCCCGGCTGCGGAAGTCGCACCCGGCGTGCGCACGGCCGGCCGCATCCTGTTCCAGGGCGAATCCAACTACGAGATCGACAACATGGAAGGTCTGGCGGTGCACAAGGGCCCGTCCGGAGAGACCGTGCTGACGCTGATCTCGGACGACAACTTCAACCACTTTCTGCAACGCACGGTGTTGTTGCAGTTCGCGCTCGTCGACGACGACGTCAAGCGCGCGTCGCCGCCACGGACGTGACATGAGCGACGTCGAGAACGGTATCCGCATTCGCCACGCCCTGAAGCCGGGCGATCTCGGCATGATCGTGCACCTGCATGGCGTGGTGTATGCGCGCGAGTACGGGCTCGACACGACATTCGAGCCCTACGTTGCCAAGCCGCTGGCCGAATTCGTTCTCGAAGGCGACGGCCGCCTGTGGGTTGCCGAAAAGGACGGCAGCGTCGTCGGGTCGATCGCCATGGTCGACGCGGGGCCAGGCATGGGGCAGCTCCGCTGGTTCCTGCTGGCGCCGGAGGCACGCGGGGCCGGGCTGGGGCGCCGGCTGCTGGACGCGGCGTTGGGCTATGCCCGCGAGCGCGGGTTGGCCCACGTCTTCCTGTGGAGCTTCACCGATCTGCACGATGCGATCCGTCTCTACGAGCGTGCCGGCTTCCGCGTCACGCAGACCGAGACCGGAGAGGTGTGGGGCGCGCAACGCACTCAGGTGCGCATGGACCTCGACCTGCAGCCTTCCCGCCAATCGCGGCCGTAGGGATTGCGGGCATCAGCCTCCGCCGGGCACGTCGATGACGCTGACGTGCGCGGCGACGATGCGCCAGCCCTCGGGGAAGCGCACCCATGTCTGCATCTGACGCCCCACCTTCTTGCCGCCCATGGCTTCGCGATGGAACAGCGTGGAGGCCACCGCGTAGTCACGTCCGTAGGTGGTGATCACCGTGCGCGAGCGTGTGCGCATCAGGCCGACGGGCGCGCGGGCGGCACGGAACGCGGCCACCTCCCTGTGGCCATAGAGGTTCTCGGCAATGCCGTAGCGGATGGTCCGCTCGTCCTGGCGAAACAGCTCGTCCAGCGTGGCAACGTCGTTGGAGACGAGCGCCTTCTCGTAGCGCTCGAAGGCCTCGCGCACCTCGGCCACCACCTCCGGACGGTCGATGTCCATCTTCACCTCCCGGCTAGTCGGGCGGCCGCGGCGCCGCGACCACCTTCATTTCTTCGAGCGCATGGGCGATACGCAGGGCCACGTCCTCGCGCCAGGGAGCAGCGATGATCTGCACGCCGATGGGCAGCGACGCAAGCGGCACGGGGACTGCTACCACCGGAAGCCCGATGAACGAGATCGGCTGCGTGAAAATGCCAATGTTGGGACGCAGGGGCGCCTCCGCACCGTCGAGCCGAACGGTCTGCGCCCCGATCTTCGGTGCGGCGAAGGGCGTCGCCGGCGCCACGATGGCATCGAGGCTGTCGAACAGCTTCAGCACCTCGGCCTGGTACCAGCGGCGAAACTTCTGCGCCCGCACCACCAGTGACGCCGGCACCATGGCGCCGGCGATGAGGCGGTCGCGCACGGCGGGATCGAAGTCCGCCGCACGGCTGCGCAGCCGGTCGAGGTGCAGCGATGCTCCTTCGCTGGTGGTGATCACGGCGGCGGCAG
>DATFCC010000441.1:0-2078 GCA_035253505.1 Hyphomicrobiaceae bacterium | reverse complement strand
GACTTGATGCCGAGTCGCTGCGCCAGCGCGATCACCCGCGATGTGCCGACCTCCTGCTGGAGCCGCACCGCCACCGAGTTCACCGATTGCGCCAGCGCCGTGCGCAGTGTGATCAAACCCTGATACGTGCCGGAGTCGTTGCGCGGGCTCCATCCGGCCACGGTGATCGGCGCGTCCTGCACCATGGTGTCGGGCGTCCAGCCGCGCTCCAGGGCAGCCAGATAGACCAGCGGCTTGAATGCCGAGCCCGGCTGGCGCCTGGCCTTGACCGCACGGTCGTACTGGCTCTCCGCGTAAGAGCGCCCTCCAACCAGTGCGCGGATGCGCCCCTCAGTGTCGATGACGACCACCGCTGCCTGCTGCGCTCCCGCCGCCCGTCCCTCTGTGGCCAGGGCCTGCTCGACGGCAGCCTGGGCCGCACGCTGCAGCCCCGCATCGATGGTCGTCTGCACCACCAGCTCGCCGGCGTTCGGTCCGATCACAGGCGGCAGGCGGTCGAGCACGAACTCGACGGCGTACTGGGCGCCGGCTTCGCGCTCGTTGGCGTGCCGGGCAAAGCGCACAGGCCGGCGCACCATCGCCATTTCCTCGGCCACCGTGATGTAGCCTGCATCCAGCATGCGCTTCAGCACCACCTGCGATCGCGCGCGCGCCAGCACGGGGCTGTTGGCCGGCGAGTAGCGCGACGGAGCCTTGAGCAGTCCTGCGAGCACGGCGGCCTCTGCCACAGTCAGGCTTCGCGCCGACTTGCCGAAATAGCGATGCGACGCGGCTTCGATGCCGTAGGCACCGCCACCGAAATAGACGCGGTTGAGATAAAGCTCGGCGATATCCTCCTTGGAAAGGCGCACCTCCAGCCAGAGGGCCAGCATCAGCTCCTCGATCTTGCGCCGCAGTGATCGCTCCGAAGTGAGGAACAGGTTCTTGGCGAGTTGCTGCGTCAGCGTCGATCCGCCTTGCGCGTATCGCCCGGCCTTCAGATTGGCAAAGCCGGCGCGCGCGATGCCGATCGGGTCGAGCCCCCAGTGATCGAAGAAGCGCCGGTCCTCAGTCGCCACCACGGCGTTGATGACATGGCGCGGCAGCAGATCGAAGGGCACGAAGTCGTAGGCCTCCCCACGCTCGGCCAGGAGCGAGCCGTCGGCGGCCAGCACGCGCACCACCGGCGCCTTGTCGCGCTGGCGCAGGGCGGACGGGTCGGGGAATCGGATGGTGTAGTAGATGAAGGCGAGGGAGAGGACGATGGCTCCGCTCAATCCCGCCATGACCGCCAAGGCCGTCGCGGCACGCAGCCCGAACCGGCGACGCGGCGGCTTGGGTTTGCGCGCCGTGCCTTTAACTGTCTTGCCCGTGGGACGCCCTGTCCTAGGCTTTGTCCGCCCCATGCCGATGGTCCACAAACGGCCTGTGCCTCGTGCTCCCACATGGCTTGCCAGATCGCTTTTAAGGACTGGTTAAGCATCCCGTTTTCCCGTAAGCGACTGGGACATATGAGCCGCTCACGCCGCGATGACGGCTCTCACTTGGCATCTTCCGGTTCCCGCCGCATGCTCTCCGCCCTGGACACCACAAGGATCCTGCATGACTGATCAGCCGCTTTCGGGCATCCGCGTCGTCGACCTGACGCGCGTCCTGTCAGGCCCTTTCTGCACGATGCTGCTCGCCGATATGGGCGCCGACGTCATCAAGATCGAGCCGCCCGGCAGCGGCGACGCCGTACGCAGCGCCGGCGACCAGAAGAGCGGCATGAGCTGGTACTTCGCCAGCTTCAATCGCAACAAGCGCTCCCTCGCCATCGACCTGCGCAGCCAGCAGGGCAAAGACGTCCTGGCGCGCCTGATCGCAGGAGGCGACGTGCTGGTGGAAAATTTCCGCCCCGGCGTGCTCGCCGAGATGGGCTTCGACCAGGCTCGCCTCGATGCCCTCAACCCGCGCCTCATCGTGGCCAGCATCAACGGCTATGGCTCGACCGGCCCTTACGCGCAGCGCCCCGCCTTCGACTTCATCGCCCAGGCCATGAGCGGACTGATGGGCACTACGGGCGAGCCCGGCGGCGAGCCGATGCGCGTGGCGCCGCC
>DATFCC010000440.1:0-3146 GCA_035253505.1 Hyphomicrobiaceae bacterium | reverse complement strand
CCCTCACGTAAACGGAGCGCTCTCAGTGACGGCGCGCCGCGAGGCGCGTTCCCTGGATTGCGGGCGTAGCTCAGTTGGTTAGAGCGCCGGCCTGTCACGCCGGAGGCCGCGGGTTCAAGTCCCGTCGCTCGCGCCACGATTGCGATCCCTCGTCTTCGCTATCGATAGAGCCTCGGGTCGGGCCTCCGACCTCCTGAGGGCACGTGCGTGCGCCATCACACCTGCAGTTGGACGGGCGTTCCAACGCGCGCCTCTAAATGATAGTGGCATAGGTGGTGAACGGGGCTGAGCATGGTGAAGCGCCTATCGCCACAGGCACAGGACGTCCTGCAGCGGGCCTTCGCGCTGTTTCAACGCGGGGAGTTTCGCCAGGCGGAGCACCTGGCGCGCAGCGTGCTGCCTGCCAATTCCCGCAACCCCATGCTGCTGCAGTTCGTGGGCATCCTGTGCCACAGCCAGCAGAAGCACGCCGAAGCCGTTGAGCTTTTCGGCAAGGCCATACGTCTCGATCCAGGCTCGGCGGAGGCGCATTACAACCTGGGGACGGCGCTCGTCAGCCTCAGCCGGTGGGACGAGGCGGTGCGCAGCTTCAATCGATCGCTCGCCTCGCGACCCGGCAATCCGGACGCGCTGCGCAACCTCGGCCTGGCACTCAATGGCCTTGAACGGTTCGCCGAGGCGGAGGCCGCCCTGCGCAAGGCCGCTGCTGCTGCGCCCGGGTCGGGTCCCACCCACTTTGCGCTGGGCGTGGCCCTCAAGGGACAGAAGCGGTTCGAGGAGGCGGCGACAAGCCTGAAGCGGGCGATGGCGCTCGGGCAGGTCGATCCGGCGGCGGTCCATGAATGTCTCGGCGAGGTATTCTTCGCCTGGAACAGGTCGCTGGCTGCGATCGATCATTTTCAGAGGGTGCTGCAGGCGCGCCCGAGGCAGCTTTCGGCGGCGCTGGGCCTGGCCGAGGCCGAGGCCCGCATCGGCAGCTATCTGGACGCCGCCCGGCATTTCGCGCTGGCGCATGAAGTGGCCCCCGACGAGCCGCAGCCGCTGGTCGGGCTGATGTTCTCCCGCCGCAGCCTCGCCGACTGGGGGGAACTGGACCTTCTGGAAAAGCGTCTATCGGCGATGCTCCACGGCGGAGCCGTGCCCGCCAATCCAATTCGCACCCTCTGCTTGCGCGATGACCCCGCGCTGCACCTGAAGGCGTCGCGGGAGTACGTCGGGCGCCAGTTCGCCCTGCCCGCCGAGCCCGGGGCCAGGCCGCGCGGCGGCGGCCAGGCGAAGGAGAAGCTGCGCATCGCCTATGTCTCGGGCGACTTTCGCGTTCATCCCGTGGCCTTCCTCGCCGCGGGGCTGTTCGAGCACCACGATCGGCAGGCCTTCGAGACGTTCGGCTATGCGTGGGGTGGCGACGGGTCGCCCATCTGCCGCCGCATCCGGGACGGGTTCGATCATTTCGTCGAGGTCGATGCCCTGTCCGATGCCGACGTCGCCCGGCAGATCAGCGGCGCGGGCATCGATATCGCTGTCGATCTGCAGGGGCTGACGGGACCGTTGCGCAGCGGCATCCTGACTGGGCGTCCCGCGCCAGTTCAGGTCAGCTATCTCGGTCAGCCCGGAACCATGGGGGCGGGCTGGATCGACTACATCATCGCCGACCGATTTCTCATACCCCCCGCCGAGGCCGGGCATTACAGCGAGAGCCTCGTCTATCTGCCCGATTGCTATCAGGTCAACGACAGCCAGCGTGCGCCGGCCGGGCCAGTGCTGGAGCGCGACACCGTGGGACTCCCGCGCGAAGCCTTCGTGTTCGCAGCCTTCAATAGTACCTACAAGATCACGCCTGCAATGTTCGGCGTTTGGATGCGACTGCTGAGCCGGGTGCCGGACAGCGTGCTATGGCTCCACTGCAAGGACGATCGCGAGGGCCAGGCCGCGGCCGACAACCTCCGGCGCCAGGCCAATACGAGGGGCATCGCGTCGGAACGACTGGTCTTCGCGGGAAGAGTGCCCCTCCAGGCACACGTCCAGCGTCTGCAGAGCGCCGACCTATTTCTCGACACCTTCCCCTATGGCGGGGGCGCCACCTCCAGCGATGTGCTGTGGGCCGGCTTGCCGCTCGTCACCCTCGCCGGGCGCAGCTACGTGGCGCGGATGGCGGGCAGCCTCCTGACCGCGGCCGGCATTCCGGAACTCATCGCCGCCTCACTGGAGGAATACGAGGCCATCGCCCTGCGGCTGGCGACCGATCGCGCCGCGCTGGATGACGTCCGCGCCAGACTTGCGACCGCACGATCGAGCGGGCCTCTGTTCGACACGGCTCGCTTCACCAGGAATCTCGAGGCCGCCTACAGAGCCATGTGGGAACGCCACACCGCGGGCGAGGCTCCAGGCACCATCGATCTTGGCGCGTTGCGCGAGCGCTGATCGAGAACGGCTGCGCTTCAGCTCGCGAGCTTCGGCGGGACAAGCGGCGTCTCGAAGCTCCTGGCGCCGTTCGCCTGCCACAGTGCCCTGCCATAGCGTGCCCGGCCCGCGGGGGAGAGGAGCGCTGATGAGGGGGTGGGTGTTTGCGGTCGCGGTTGCGCTGTGCGCCGGCGCTGCAGTGCTGCCGGCAAGCGCGCAGAACGCGGGGGGCGGGGGTGGCAAAGGCGAGGCGGCAGACGTTGCCGAGCAGCTCGTCATCCAGATGCAGCGGTGGTACGAGGCGCTCGCTGCCGAAGGCAGGTTGCCGAGTGTGTTCACCGGCATCACGGCTGAGCCGCGGCAGCTCATCGTGGAACTCGACAGCTTGTCCTTCGACGCGGACAAGCGCCGTGATTTTCTGATCTGGCTCGGACGCAGATACAAGCTCGTCGCGTATGCCTACGCCGCGCGCAACGAGATGCCGAAGACGGCCCGAGAAGGGACGCTGGAAGTCCACGCATCCTCCTCGGCCAAGAACGTATCGGCGGCTTATTCGATCGTGCGGCGGGACGGCGGGAAGATCGTCCATGTGCGCACCGGCTATCGATCGGATGCCGCGAGCGACCCGTCCAATCCTCATCCCTTGTTCGGCCTGCACCGCTCGCTGCGCGGCCTCGGGGCGACACGCGAGAACGAGTTCGAGCAGACCTGGAAAGGGCTGGAGAGCAAGGTCGTCTGGCGCCGCG
>DATFCC010000439.1:0-9438 GCA_035253505.1 Hyphomicrobiaceae bacterium | reverse complement strand
AAGCCTCGTCAAGCTCGCCCGCGGCGCCGTCATTCCCCTCGACCGGCGCGTTGGTGAGCCCGTCGACGTCGTCGTCAACGGCCGGGTCGTCGCGCGCGGCGAGGTGGTGGTGGTGGACGAGGCCACATCCCGGTTCGGCATCTCGCTGACCGAGGTGGTCGGGCCGGCGGCCAGCGATCAGCAAGCGGGATAGCGCCGGCCATGGCCGCCACGAGCCGAGCAAGGACGGACGCCGCCGCTTCTGCCGCCCTCAGCGGCACGGAGAAGGTTGCCGTGCTGCTGCTGGCGCTCGGCAAGGCGCGTGCCGCCAAGCTGCTCAAGAAATTCGACGCCGACGAGCTTAAGCTGCTCACCCGCTCTGCGGCGGACCTGCGGCCGGTGCGCATGAGCGATCTGGAAGCGCTGGTCGAGGAGTTTGCGCAGACCTTCTCGAGCGGCGTCGGTTTCGCCGGCACCTTCAACGAGGTCAAGAACCTGCTGTCGGGCGTGATGACCGAGGAGCAGCTCGCTGCGGCGCTGGCGGAAGCCCCCGTACGCGAGGAAGAGCCGGTCTGGGACCGCGTCGCCACGCTCTCCGCCGATACGCTGCGCGGATACCTGTCCAAGGAGCATCCGCAGACCGTGGCATTCATCCTGTCGCGCGTGGATTCCGAGCTGGCCGCCAGTGTGATCGGCAAGTTCGCGCCCGAATCCCGCAACAGCCTGCTGCTGCGCATGGTCGCGTTGAAGGGCGTGGCCGACGATGCCGCCAAGGCGCTCGAAGGAACGCTGCGGGAGGACCTGGTATCGTCGACCTCCTCTGCATCCTCGCACATGGGCATCGCAGATATCCTGAACCGGCTGGACAAGTCGCAGTCCGCGGAGCTCCTGCAAAGCCTGGCCGAAGTGAAGCCCGAGGAGGCCAAGGCCATCAAAGGCCTTCTGTTCACCTTCGAGGACGTTGCCAGGCTTCCGCAGCAGGCGCGCACGCTCATCTTCGATCAGGTTCCGATCGAGCGGCTGGTCATCGCGCTGAAGGGCACGGACCCCGACTTCCAGGCTGCGATCCTCTCCTCGCTCGCATCGCGCTCCCGGCGCATGGTGGAGGCCGAATTGCAGGGCGGCAGCGCACCCGCGCAGCGTGAGCTCGCCGAGGCGCGGCGCGGCATCGTCGCCACGGTGCTGCGAATGATCGCCAGCGGCGACATCCAGGTCGAGGCGGAAGCCGATGCCGTGGCGCCCGGCGCGTAGGATCGGGCTCCATGGCCGAGAAGCCCGACAAGGAAAGCAAAACTGAAGAGCCTACCGACAAGAAGATGCGCGACGCCATCGAGGGCGGCAGTGTGCCGTACTCGCGCGAGGCAGCGACGCTGGCGTCCCTTCTCGCCATCCTCGTGATCACGGGCTTCTTTCTGGTCGGCGGCGTCGCCCGCCTCAACGCCACCCTGCTGCGCCTGATCGACAACCCGGGTGCCTGGTCGCTCGAGAGCTACGGCGACGCGGAGCGCCTGTTCCAGGCCATCGGCTTCGACGCGGCGCGCATCCTGCTCCCCGCCGTGATCGTGCTGACCGCGGCCGGCATCCTCTCTTCCGTCCTGCAGAACGCGCCGCAACTGGTGCTCAAGCGCATCCAGCCGGAATTCTCGCGCGTGTCGCTTTCGAGCGGATGGAAGCGCATCTTCGGCGGGAACGCGCGCGTCGAGTTCCTGAAGGCACTGTTCAAGCTGGGCGTCGTGTGCGCACTCGGCGTCATGACGCTGCGCTCCGCCAACAAGGACGTCGTCAACGCCTTGTTCATGGAGCCGTCGGCCCTGCCGTCCCTGGCGCTGGACATGGCCTCACATCTGGTCTCGACCCTGGCGGTCGCGACCCTGGTGCTGGTCGCTGCGGACGTCGTGTGGTCGCGGGTCTCCTGGCAGCGCGAGCTGCGCATGACGCGCCAGGAGGTCAAGGACGAGCTGAAGCAGGCCGACGGCGATCCGATCGTCAAGGCCAGGCTCCGGTCGCTGGCGCGCGACCGCATGCGCAAGCGCATGATCGCCGCCGTGCCGCGGGCGACGGTGGTGATCGCCAATCCGACGCACTATGCCGTCGCGTTGCGCTACGTGCGCGAGGAAGGCGGCGCACCGCTCGTGATCGCCAAGGGCCAGGACCTCATTGCCCTGAAGATCCGCGAGATCGCCGAGGCACACGGCATTCCCGTGATCGAGGACAAGCCGCTTGCGCGCTCACTCTACAAGGCGGTGGAGGTGGACAAGATGATCCCGCCCGAATTCTACAAGGCGGTGGCCGAGATCGTCTTCTACGTCCTGAGCCGTCAGGTCCGGACAAGGCCCGCTGGCTAGAAGGGACGCATGCTGAAGCAAGGCGACATCTATACTCTGGAGCGCGAGAAGGCGCTGGCCGATGGCTTGCGCGACGTAGCGGCCGAGCTGCGGCTGATCGAGGCCACCGACCTGATTGCCTTCCTGCGCACCGAGCAGTTCGGCAACATCGCCAATCTCGTGAACTCCTCGAGCGAGCTCTACTTCAAGCCGAACACGCTGACCTTCGGGCAGTCGGGCGACGTCCACTTGAAATGGGGCGACGCTCCGGCGATCTCCCTCGACATGGAATTCAAGCATCTCGGCGTCACGGTATACTTCCGGCTGCTGCTGCAGGCGCTGCAGGCCGGCATCGACATTCACTACATCCTCTTTGCCAACAGCTCGGCCGACCCCGAAGTGAACACCTCGCGGCTGGTCGCGGCCATCGCCGATGCCCGCGTGACGCCGATCCCGCGTCACCGCTTGCCGGTGCAAGCCGCTACCCTCGCTTGAACGGAACTGGCCCCGGCGTTCACCGCAGGTGGCCCCATCGTTCGCATCGAGCGCCATCTGCGCGTCGGCGCCGGCCGCGTCGCCATGGCGGCAACCCGAGGAAGCTGCCGAGCAGGCCTTCGTCGGCGCGCAATCCGAGCAGTTCGCGATGTCCCAGCGCGCCTTGATCCCCAGGAGGTAGATGAGAAGGCCTGCATCCCCACCGTGGTGATTGGTGCCATGCCCTGGCCGGGCGCCGGCTCCGGCTGCTGCGGGCCCTGGCTCGGGGGACGGGCAGCAGCCGGTCGCGCCAGTCCTCTCGCAGCAGGCCAGCAGTCAGCCTCGTACAAGATTGGACGACTAGAACGCAGGCTGGCAGAGGCTGGGGGAACCCCTGTGACGACCGCCATCCATCTCTTCGACCTCGTCTCGCGCCACAACCGGTGGCTGTCGGTGCGCCAGTCGACGATCGCCAGCAACATCGCCAACGCCAATACGCCCGGCTACAAGGCCGTGGATGTCGAGCCCTTCGAGAAAGTGCTCGAAACGACCAGCCTCTCGATGCAGGCGACGCAGCCGGGGCACATCGCCGACCCGACGGGGCGGACGGCGGACGTGAACGTGCGCGACTCCGAGCCCTGGGAGGTATCGCACTCCGGCAACTCGGTCAGCCTCGAGCAGGAGCTGATGAACGCGGGCGAGGTCAATCGCTCCTATCGGCTCAACACCAGCGTCGCCAAGGCTTTCCACCGCATGCTGTTGGCCAGCGCGAAGGTATGATGCCATGCAGGATCCGCTCAGCAGCGCCTTGAGGATCGGAGCCTCGGGGCTCGAGGCGCAGTCCAAGCGCATGCGCGTCGTCACGGAGAACCTGGCGAACGCCCAATCAACCGGCAAGACGCCCGGCGCCGATCCCTACACACGCAAGGTCGTCACCTTCGAGAACGAGCTCGACGAGGCGAGCGGCACCAGCCTCGTCAAGGTCGGCAGCGTCGAGAGGCACAGCTCGCCCTTTCGCATCGAGCACAACCCAAGTCATCCGGCGGCCGACAAGGACGGCAACGTCAAGCTGCCCAACGTCGACATCATGACCGAGGTGGCCGACATGCGCGAGGCAAACCGGTCGTACGAGGCCAACCTGCAGGCGATCAAGCAGGCACGCGACATGATCGCGATGACCATCGACATGCTCCGGAGCGGCTGATGCTGGACGCCATATCCCCGATCGCGCGCACGCCCGGCACGGCCGCTTCCGACGAGGCCGCGTCCACCCCGCTCACCGGCGCGGCGGGCGCCGCCTCGGCCGGCAAAGCCGATGCACCGGCGGATTTCGGCTCCTTCCTCGCCCAGATGGCAGCGGGCACCGCGCAGACGCTGAAAGCCGGCGAAAGCGCCGCGATCGGCGGCGTGACCGGACAGGTCCCCACGCAGCAGGTCGTACAGGCGGTGATGACCGCGGAACAGAACCTTCAGGCGGCCATCGCCATCCGCGACAAGGTGGTCACCGCCTTTCTCGAAATCGGCCGCATGCAGATCTGAGGAGATCGTGCCTTGAGAGCGCTCGCCATAGCCGCCACGGGCATGAAAGCCCAGCAGACCAACGTGGAGGTGATCGCCAACAACATCGCCAACATCAACACGACCGGCTTCAAGCGGTCGCGCGCCGAGTTCACCGACCTGCTCTACCAGGCCGAGCGCTCTGCCGGCGCGCCGAACCGCGGCGGCCAGGAGGCCATCCCGGAAGGCGCGGAAATCGGCCTTGGCACGCGCACGGTGGCGGTGCGCAACCTGCACATGCAGGGCGCCCTGATCAACACGGGCAACAAGCTCGACGTCGCCCTCAACGGCCGCGGCTGGTTCCAGGTCGCGAACGCCAACGGCGACAACCTCTACACGCGCGCCGGCTCGTTCAACAAGAACGCCACCGGCCAGATCGTCACGGTGGACGGCTACGTCGTGCAGCCGGCGATGACCGTGCCGAACGACGCCACCGAGGTGATCATCAACGAGACCGGCCAGGTCTATGCCCGCGTCGGCGCCAGCAACACCTTGCAGCTCCTGGGTCAGCTCACGCTCGCCAACTTCACCAATGACGCGGGCCTCGATCCGCTGGGCGGCAACCTCTATCGCGAGACCGCGGCTTCCGGCCCCGCCGTCCTCGGTGTGCCGGGTGATCCCGGCTTCGGCACCGTGAACCAGGGATACCTCGAGAATTCCAACGTCGATCCGGTGAAGGAAATCACCGAGCTCATCTCGGCGCAGCGCGCCTACGAGATGAACTCCAAGGTCATCCAGGCTGCCGACGACATGTTCGGCACCGTGAGCAAGGGTCTGCGCTGAGGCATGCGCTTTTCGTCGCGGCATCGCTGGGCACCGTGGCTCGCGGCCATCCTCGGAGGGCTGGCGTGGGTTGCGGGCGCATGCCTGGCAGCCGCCGAGGACCTGGAGCTGCCGGTGCCGCGGGCTGTCATCTATCCGGGCGACATCATCGCCGACGAGATGCTGGTGGGCCGCGCGTTCATCGCCTCGACCGTCGCCCGGCACACGATCTTCGAGAGCCGCGAGGGCCTTGTCGGCAAGGTGGCCAAGCGCACGCTGCTGACGGGTCAGCCCATTCCCATCAGCTACATCCGGGATCCCTATCTGGTCAACCAGGGCAAGGCCGCGACGGTGGTCTTCCAGCACGGCGGGCTCACGATCACGGCCAACGCTCTCGCTCTCCAGAACGGCGGGCTCGGCGATGTGGTTTCCCTGCGCAATCTGGACAGTGGCACGGTGATCCGCGGGACGGTCGTTGCCGACGGCAGCGTCCGCATGGACCCGCCATGATGCGGCGGCTGGGTCTTGCAGCTCTCATTTGCCTTCTCGGCCCGCATGCCGAGGCCGCCACGCGCATCAAGGACATCGTCTCCATCCAGGGCGTGCGCGCCAACCAGCTCGTCGGCTACGGCCTCGTCATCGGCCTCAACGGCACCGGCGACAGCCTGCGCAATTCGCCGTTCACCGAGCAGTCGCTGCAGTCGATGCTGGATCGCATGGGCATCAACGTGCGCAATGCCAAGGCGCGCACGCGCAATGTCGCGGCCGTCATCGTCACGGCCGACCTGCCGGCCTTCGCCGGCAAGGGCGCCCGCATCGATGTCACCGTGTCCTCGCTCGGCGACGCCACCTCGCTCGCCGGCGGCTCGCTGGTCCTAACGCCGCTGATCGGGGCCGACAACCAGATCTACGCCGTCGGCCAGGGGCCGCTGGCGATCGCCGGCTTCTCTTCCGGAGGCAAGGCGGAGACCCTCACGCAAGGCGTGCCCACCACCGGCCGCATCCCCAACGGTGCCCTGGTCGAGCGGGAGGCGCCGGGCGCCCTGACCGACGAAAAGACCGTCGTTCTCGAGCTGCGCAATCCCGACTTCAACACGGCCATCAACGTTGCCGATGCCGTCAATGCGCATACCTTGCAGCGCTACGGCACCAAGATCGCCCGCGCCAACGACCTGCGCACCATCACCATCAACCGGCCTTTCTTCGTCGATCCGCCGCGGCTGATCGCGGAACTCGGCGAGCTGACGGTGCAGGCGGACGTGCCCGCCCGCGTCGTCATCGACGAGCGCACGGGCACCATCGTGATCGGGCGCGACGTGCAGATTTCAACGGTCGCGGTCGCCCACGGCAACCTCACCGTGCGCGTCACCGAGACGCCGCGCGCCTCCCAGCCCCTGCCGTTCTCCAAGGGCGAGACCGTGGTCCTGCCCGAGACCACGATAACGGCCGACCAGCCGGGCGGAAACCTCGCCATCGTCCGCGGCACCAACCTGCAGACGCTGGTCTCGGGGCTCAACCGGATCGGCCTGAAGCCGCAGGGCATCATCGCCATCCTGCAGGCGATCAAGTCGGCGGGTGCCCTGCAGGCCGACCTGGTGGTGCAATGAGCGCTCCCCGGCACAAGCGCCGGCTCGCCGTCCGGGACTGCACCGCGATGCTGGTCGTTGCGGCAACGATCGGTGCGGCGGGCGAGGCTGCGCTCGCCCAGGACGCGTGGACGCCCGTTGTCACGGCTGCGCCACCGGCCGCCGACCTGCCGCCGCCTGCCGCCGTTCCTGCTGCACGCCTGCGCGCGAAACGGGCCTTGCGGGAAACGGGCTCGCTGCCCGTCCCCCCGCCGCCGCAGACACCGGTCTCGGCGTGGGAGGGTCTGCCGCCTCTCGCCACCGTCGCGGCCCGCACCGTTGCCGCTCGCGCGCCGCAGGAGACGGCGAGCGTGGCGGACGGCGATGTCCGCCTGGCGCGCGAATACTGCCTGAACGTAGCCGACCCCGCCGCCGATGCCCGGCTTCTCTGGCAGAAGAAGGTCCTCGCCGACCTGGAGCAGGAAATCGCCAAGCGGGTGGAGCTGCTGGAGGCGAAGACGGCCGAATATCAGAAGTGGCTGGCGCGCCGCGACGAGTTCTCCAAGCGCGCCCAGGAAACAGTGGTGACGATCTATGCCCGCATGCGCCCCGATGCGGCTGCCGCCCAGCTCGTGGCGATGGACGAGGAGATGGCAGCAGCGGTCGTCACCAAGCTCGACCCGAAGAACGCCAGCGCCATCCTGAACGAGATGGAGCCAGGCAAGGCTGCACGCTTGACGGCGATCATCAGCGGCGCGGCCGACGTCGATGTCCCGGGCAACCCCAGGACGCGGGCCGGGGACAAGAAGTCATGATCGCCAGAACGGTCATGCCCCTTCTTTTGATCCCGGCACTGGCGCTTGGGGGATGTGGCGGCAAGTTCGCCGACATGAACCGCGAGCCGGCGATGACGCCGATCGGTTCCGGCCTCAATCCGAATCGTGCGCCGATGGCCATGGAGACGCGGGTACAGGCGCCCCGCAACGGTGCCTCGTTCTGGCAGGACGCCAGTGCCGATCTGTTCCGCGACCCCCGGGCCACCCGCGTCGGCGACGTCGTCACGGTCAAGATCTCGATCAAGGACAAGGCCTCGCTCGACAACACCACCGAGCGGACGCGCAACTCCTCCAACAACCTCGGCTACGACCTCAAGTACAATCTCAATACCCCGATCGTCAAAGGCAGCGGTGACGGCACCATCGCGTCCAACCTCGATGCCAAGACGACGACGAAGGGCGAAGGCACCATCGCGCGCTCGGAGAGCATCGATCTGCTGGTGGCCGTGGTGGTGACCGATGTGCTGCCCAACGGCAACCTGGTGATCAGCGGCTCCCAGGAGGTGCGCGTCAACCAGGAGGTCCGCGTGCTCAGCGTGGCGGGCGTCCTGCGCCCGCGCGACATCGCCACCGACAATACGGTCTCCTACGACAAGATCGCGGAGGCGCGCATCTCCTACGGCGGTCGCGGCCGCATCACCGAGATTCAGCAGCCGGGCTGGGGCCACCAGCTGGTCGACCTGTTGGCTCCGTTCTGACCATGGCCCCGACCGAAGCCGCGATCGCAGCCACCGAGCCCGAAGACGCGGAAGGTGCAGCCGCGCCGGAGCCTGCCAAGAAGACCTCGCTGCTGATGCTGGTGGCGGAGCTCGCCATTGTGACCTGCTTTGCCATCGGGGCCGGCGGCCTGTTCGGCATGATGGTGCTGGGCGGCGGCGCGAGGCCCGAGGCCGCTGCCGCCCACGCCTCGAAGTCACGGCCTGCGGACGCGGTCAACCTCAAGCCCCTGCCGGCCATCGTCACCAACCTGGCAAGCCCGAAGGGAACGTGGATCAGGCTCGAGGCCTCTATCGCCTATGGCAGCGAAGGAGGCGACTCCAACGCACTGGCCGCGGAGATCGGCGAGGACATCGTCGCCTACCTCCGCACCGTGCCCCTGGCCCAGGTGGAAGGCCCGAGCGGCTTTCAGCATCTGCGCGAGGACCTCAACGAACGCGCGCGCATCCGCAGTGCGGGCAAGGTGCGCGAGCTCGTCATCCAGGCTCTGGTGCTCGAATGATCACCCGGATCGCAATCGCTCTCGTGCTCCTGGCGCTGGCCGCCTTGCCGGCAGCCGCGCAGGTGCCTGGTCTCGAGTCCCTGATTCCGCCGGGCGAAGGCACCGCGGCCGGCCGCATCGTGCAGCTCATCGTGGTCATCACCGTGCTGTCGGTGGCGCCGGGGCTGCTGATCATGGTGACGTGCTTCACCCGCTTCGTGGTGGCGCTGTCGTTCCTGCGCTCCGGGCTCGGTCTGCAGACGACGCCTGCCAATCTGATCCTGATCAGCCTGGCCCTGTTCATGACCTTCTACGTGATGGGGCCGACGTTCGACAAAGCCTGGCAGGCCGGCGTCCAGCCGCTGCTGGAGAACAAGATCAGCGAGAAGGAGGCCTATACGAAGATAAGCGCCCCCTTCCGCTCCTTCATGCGCGCCAACGTGCGCGACAAGGACCTGAAGCTCTTCTCCGAGCTTGCCAGCGAGAGCCTGAAGCCCAAGCAGGACGACGCCGAGATCGACCTGCGCGTGCTGATCCCCGCCTTCATGATCTCGGAGCTGAGGCGCGCCTTCGAGATCGGCTTTCTGATCGCGCTCCCCTTCCTCGTCATCGACATGATCGTGGCCACGCTGACCATGTCGATGGGCATGATGATGCTCCCCCCGACCGTTATCTCGCTGCCTTTCAAGGTCCTCTTCTTCGTCCTGATCGACGGTTGGAACCTCCTCATCGGCGGCCTGATC
>DATFCC010000438.1:0-4946 GCA_035253505.1 Hyphomicrobiaceae bacterium | reverse complement strand
GGCATCGCGGGCTTAGCCGCAGCAAGCGAGCTGTGCCGTGAGCGGAAGGGCTCATTCGTGCGGCCTTCCCGGCGCTTTTTGCCGGCGCGCGGATTTTCCTTTTTTGTTCCAGCAACCCGCGGGCTGCGGCCCTGCGTATCTTTCGGACGATCGTCGCAGATGGTATCGAGCGGGTCGGGGCGCCACCATGCGCCACCAAACGCGAAAACAGCCCGAGCGAGCATGACCGACGTCCTTCGCAGCAAACCCTACCAACATCCCGGCGACCGCGCCCATTTGCGCCTGCTGGCAACTTTCATCTTCGGATCGCGCTGGCTCCAGGTGCCGCTCTACCTGGGGCTCATCGTCGCCCAATGCGTCTACGTGGTGCTGTTTCTCAAGGAGCTGTGGCACCTGATGATGCACGCGACGTCGTTCAGCGAGCAGCAGATCATGCTGCTGGTGCTGGCCCTGATCGACGTGGTGATGATCTCCAACCTGCTGGTGATGGTGATCGTCGGCGGCTACGAGACGTTCGTGTCGCGCCTGCGACTGGAAGGGCATCCCGACCAGCCCGAATGGCTCGACCACGTCAACGCCAGTGTGCTCAAGATCAAACTGGCGATGGCCATCATCGGCATCTCCTCGATCCACCTGCTGAAGACGTTCATCGAGGCGGGCAATCTGGGTGTCGACGGGGCAAAATTCACGGCCACCGGCGTGATGTGGCAGACGATCATCCACATCACCTTCATTCTGTCCGCCATCGGCATCGCCGCCGTCGACCGCATGGGGCAGCAGGTCAAGCCGGCCAAGCACGGGTGACGCTGGTACGGCGCAGCCGGTCGCCCGGCAGCGGCTCCCGGGGACGGGTCCTCTGCCGCCTTCCCGGTCCCAGCGGCGCCATCCGTGTGCTGGAGGAGCCGGTCACCGGCGTGCGCCTTTACGAGGAGGGTGGGGTGGCGCAGAGCCGGGTGCGCGCCGGCGGGGACTCCGACGTCGCCTACGTCCGTCTGATGTCCGTCCTGCTCCAGGGCAGCCGTGACGTTCTGCTTTTGGGATGCGGTGGCGGCTCGCTGGCAGGCATGCTGCACCGGCGCGGCAGCTCCGTCACGGTGGTCGATGTCAATCCGGTCAGCTTCGAGCTGGCGCGCACGTTCTTCTGGATGCCGCCCGACGTCTCCTGCGTTTCAGGCGACGCCCGCGATTTCCTGGCCGCGCCGGGGCGGACATTCGATGCCATCGGCGTGGATGTGGGCGGGCCCCGCTTCTCCTACACCGCGGTGCTGAATCCCGTGGCGGTGGGCGACGCCTGCCGCGCCTTGCGCACCGGCGGACGCATCGCCGTCAATATCTCGCTCGAGGCGCCCGATGACCCTGTGCCGGGACGCATCGCCGATCGCTTCGCCGCGGAAGGCCTGGCGGTATGGGTACTTTCGGAACCGCCCCACTCCAACGAGGTCAACGCCGTCATCGTGGCCTCGCGCCGGCCGGAGAGGCCATCCGACCTCGCCTCGCTGGCGGGCGAAGGGTGGTCACTTGCACGCCTTGGGGAAGGCCGCAACCGACAACTCACTCGCGGTGGGGCTCAGCGCAGCGTGGAGGCGGATGCCTGATGCGCCGCAGCCCCAACCGACCGCCGACTACTTGATGTCCTGGTCGACGTAGCACTTGCGCATCGTCTCGCAGCGATGCGAGCCGGAGAAGTGCATGGTGTCACCCTTGGCCGGAGCGATGAAGCGGCAAACATCCTCCAGGCCTTCAGGCGTCAGCCATTTCTGGCGTCGGCCCCGCTGAACGGCGAAGCAGTCGGCCGTCTCCTCGTCGGGACCGCGGAACTGGTGGCCGCATTCGTGGGCATAGATCCACATCTTGACGGGGGTCGAGACGCGCTTGAGGAGCTTGGGATTGAGGATGAGGAAGCCAGGGTAGGCCGCGCCGTAGTCATCGAGATTGTTGTCGAGAACCGTGGGGCGCTGGCCGCATAGCGCCTTCTGGCCGTCCAGGCGCAACTGCCCGGCGGGAATGATCTGCGCGTCGCCGCCCACATGCTGGACGTATTCCTCCGGCGTCGGGCCGGCATGGGCGCGCGACCCGGCCAGCAGGGACAGCACGAGCACGAGCGCAAACGCCACTGCCGCCCTCGGCAGGGGCTGCCAGCGGAGTCTTGTGCTCCTCAAGTGAAAAAACCCTCTGATTTTCGTGCCCTGGCCGCACATTCGCCTGTCCGGCTTTTGAATGCAACCCGTGCGGCAGAATTGCCCACCGGCTGTGGGCAGGCGGCCGGAGTCAATCCGCGGCGGACGCTTCGATGTTCTCCATGTCGGCGTCGGACAAGCCGAAGTGATGGCCGATCTCGTGGATCAGGACGTGCGTGACGAGATGGCCCAGCGTTTCCGTACCCTCGGCCCAGAACTCCAGCAGCGGCCGGCGGTAGAGGAATACCATGTCAGGGCCGCGCGGCAGGTCCATGACGCTGCGCTTCTCCAGGCTCACACCCTGGTACAGCCCCAGCAGGTCGAAGGGGCTCTCCAGGTTGAGCTCGCGCAATACCTCATCGGCGGGAAAGTCCTCCACCCGCACGACCACATCGCCGCACAGATCGCGAAAGGTCTTGGGCAGGCGGGCGAATGCGCGCGCGGCCAGCTCCTCGAAATCACCGAGATCCGGCGCCCTGCGCCCGTCCCACTCGTTGCGGCCAGCCATCAATCGTCGCCTGCCAGCACCCGCCTGCCGACAGACATAGCTTGCCGACCGCCGCGCAGCCAGAGTGCCCGTGGCCGCCGGGGTCAGGCCTCGGGCTCGACGACCGCCATCACCTGACGCACGCCCACCACGGCGCGCAGCGCGAACTCGACGAGCTCAGCCGTGCGCGGCACCACGCCGGCGAGCCGCAACTCGACGCTGAGCTCGGTGCCGTCGCCCGATTCCCGGGATGCATGCACGCGGCTCGGCACAGCGCCCAGCTTGGCAACGGGCTCGATCAGGCGGGGCAACAGGCCGGGATCGGCGGGAGCGGTGACGAAGAAGAAAGCCTTGACGGTGCTGGCCGGCGTGCGGGAAGCACCCGCGGCGGCGGCAGCCTGGGAGGAAGGCATGGGAAAGGAGTCCTTACACAAGATCGCGGGAAAGGCGGCAACAGCCCGGTGCCCTCAGGCAACCGGGGGAGTAATTCGCCTCGCGATCGGAGCGTGTAGGACAGCGCGCATGGTGGCCGAGTATATGCGCATTCCGGTTAAGATTTCAAGAAACGGGCCGGCAGGCGCGTCAGGCTGGCTTGCGCGCGATCAGGATCGCCTCGTCCAGCGTGAACCAAAGGCCGCCGTCCTCGTGGCGCGGCTTGAGGAAGGCACGCAGCGCCGGTGTGCCGTCGCGCAGCATGGCACGCAGCCGCTCGATGGTGGCGGGGTCGCTGCCCAGGCGCTCGGCCCACGGCTGGAATTCCATGTCCTTCGGCAGCCGCTCCTTGTGCACGACGTCGAAGCCGGTGGCTGCGAGCACGCTCGTCCATTCCGCCATGCCGAAGCAGCGCGCATGACTGGGATCGCGGAGCTTCTCGAACGCGTTGTAGGCGACGGCGGCGGCGCGCAGGTCGGCGTCGGAGAAGCCGGGGGTGGATTCGGCATCGGGAGAGATGTTGTCGACGACCGCGAACGTGCCGCCGGGACGCAGCGTGCGCCAGGCTTCGGCAATGAACTTGGCGATGTCGGGAAAGTGGTGCGGAGCGATGCGGCAGGTGACGAGATCGAAGCTGCCGTCGCCGAAGGGAAGCGCCTCGGCGTCGGCTTCGGCCGTCTCCATGTTGGCGAGGCCCTTGGACCGGGCGAGCTTGGCGGCCTCCGCCCGCATCTCCGGCGTCAGGTCGCTGGCGACGACGCGGGCGACATGCGGGGCGAACGCTGCCGCCGTGTGGCCTGCGCCGGTGGCAACATCCAGCATCTGCCAGGTGGCCTGCGGCCGAACCAGCTCGACGAGGCGCGCGAGGCTCGCACCCTTGGCGTGCACGGTCGAGGTGGCATAGGCGGCCGCATGCGACCCGAACTGCTGCTGCACGAGCGATTTGTTCATGGACCGGCTCCGCGGCGATGGCTGCGCCGCGCCGCTATATCACGTTGCCTGCGATCGTCCCAACTCTCTCGACGAGCCGCCATGAGGGGGCTCACGGCGCGGCGATGCCGAGCCGCTGATCGCGGTTGCGCAGCCAGGCGATCAGGGGCAGCGACACCAGCACCATCCACAGCTTGCCGACGATCTGTCCCGGCAGGTAGCCGAGGCTGCCGAACGCAAGCCAGAGAAAGACGATGCTGTCGACGACCAAGCCGACCGCGCTGCTCGCCAGCACGGCCAGCACCATGCCGCGCCGCTGGAGGGGCGTGTAGACGGCAAGGTCGGCGAGCTCGGAGAGAAGGAAGGCCGACGCCGAGGCGATCACCAGGGATGGCGGGGCAAAGGTGGCCGATGCCGCCGTGCCCACGGCGATGGCCGCCGCAGCCCAGGCGATGCCGAGGCGCCGCTGCACCAAGTCGCGCAGCACGAGGGCAAGCCCGATCATCAACACGCCGCTCGGCGCCTGCATGCCAGGGGCCACCGGAATGAGACAGGGCCCCTGCGGGACGCACGCGGTGCCCAGGTGGCCCACCGTCCAGTTCGCGGCGGGCACGCAGGCGACGAAGGCGGCGAAATAGACGAGGCCCTCCACCCAGCGCGCGCTTCCCTGTGTCTGCATGCTTGCTCCCGTTCGCCGCCATGCGCGTCCGCGGCCGGCCCGCGCGACGTTTTGCCTGGGATGCGCTTCTGGAGCAACTGCCGGCTAGCCTGGCCGAGAAGCGGGATAAGCGGCCCCGGGGCGGCTCCTGGTGCAGCGCCGCACGAGGGAACGCCAAGCTTGACCGTCACGGCCCGACCCGCGCGGCGAACGGGCGGCTGGCGCTCGCTGCTGGGCGTGGGCGGTGCCGACGGCGGAGCGT
>DATFCC010000437.1:0-4308 GCA_035253505.1 Hyphomicrobiaceae bacterium | reverse complement strand
AGTTCGTGGAGGCGGCGCCGCGACCTCGCGTTGTCATCCCGGCCGGAGCGCAGCGGAGAGCCGGGACCCAGGGTTACTTGCGGCAACGCCGAGCGCGAGCCCGTCGCTGCAACGCTGCGCTCCCGCATCGCAACGTAGGTGTCATCCTCGCGGCTTGGCCCGAGGATCCAGCGAGCCACAGCCTCCGCAGCTTGCGGATCAATGGATGGCCGGGACCAGCCCGGCCATGACGAGGGGAGGTTGCGGCGTACGCCGGCCCGGGGCTTCGCGCGTTGGTCGCGAGCGCCGGATCAGGTAGTGTCCCCGTCAGGCGGACGACAGTTCCGCCCAGGGAGAGCCGCCATGAACCAGGCCTTGCAAGACCGCCCGGCCAGTCTCGACTTCAATCCGCTCTCTCCTGAATTCATACGCGATCCCTATCCCTACTATCACCGTCTGCGGCAGGCCGATCCCGTCCATCGCTCTGAGCTCGGCTTCTTCCTGGCCAGCCGCCACGAGGACGTGACCTCCATTCTGCGCGACAAGCGGTTCGGCAAGGACTTCGTGGGTCGCATGACCCGCCGGCTCGGCAAGGAGGCTCTCGATGAGCCGGTCTATCGCAGCATGCGCCACTGGATGCTGCAGCAGGACCCGCCCGATCACACGCGGTTGCGCGGGCTGGTGGTGAAGGCCTTTACGGCGCGGCGCGTGGAGGATATGCGCCCGCGCATCCAGCAGATCGTCGACCAGGCCATCGACCGCGTCGAGGGCCAGGGCCATATGGACCTGATTGCCGACTTCGCTTTCCGGCTGCCGGTGACGGTCATCTGCGACATGCTGGGCATCCCGGAGGAAGACCATGCCATGTTCTTCCACGGCGCGCGCGCGAGCGGACGGCTGCTGGACCCCGTGCCGTTGAGCCGCGCGGAGCTCGACATCGCCAACGAGGGCAACAAGGCGAGTGCGGACTACTTCCGCCGCCTGTTCGACCTGCGGCGCCGTCAGCCCGGCGACGATCTGACGAGCCACCTGGTGCGCGCCGAGGAGGAGGGCAACCGCCTCACCAACGAGGAGCTGACGGCCAACGTCATCCTCCTGTTCGGGGCCGGACACGAGACGACGGTCAACCTGATCGGCAACGGCCTGCTTGCCCTCCATCGCCATCCGGCCCAGCTCGACACGCTGCGCGCCGACCCGGTGCTGACGGCCAATGCGGTGGAGGAGCTGCTGCGCTACGATTCGTCCGTACAGGTGACGGGCCGCGTGGCCCTCGAGGACGTCCTGGTGGGCGGCACGCTGATCCCCCGGGGAGAGGCGGTGCTGAGCCTGCTCGGCGCTGCCAATCGCGATCCCGCCGTCTATCCCGACCCCGACCGGCTCGATATCACCCGTCCCGGCATCCGGCCGCTGTCCTTCGGGGGAGGCATCCACTTCTGCCTTGGCGCCCAGCTCGCCCGCATCGAGGCCGAGGTGGCGATTGCGACGCTGCTGCGCCGCCTCCCCCGCCTGCGGCTCGATGATGCCGAGCACCCCGTGTGGCGACCCGCCTTCGTGCTGCGCGGCCTGAAGGAGCTGCCTGCGAGCTGGTAGGCTCGTGCGCGCCGGCTCAGTCCAGGCGGTAGAAGCGTTTCGCTGTGCCGCGGAAGAGGGCGTCCTTCTCCTCGGCGGAGGCGCCGGCGGCGAGCCGCTTGAAGGCATTCCAATAGATGGCGTAGGAGCCCGAGATCTTGTCGACGGGGAAGTTGCTCTCGAACATGCAGCGGTTGGGGCCGAACGCCTCGATGCACGTTTCCACGTAGGGCCGCCAGGCCTCCGCCAGGTCGCGCGAGGACGGCGGGCGCTCGCGGTGGTGGAACTTGAAGCCGTTGACGCGCATGCCCATGCCGCCGAGCTTCATGACGACGTTGGGGCAGGTGGCCAGCTCGACGATGTCGCGCTTCCAGCCGGCAAAGATCTCCTCGCGCTTGTCCGCATACCAGCCGAGCCCCAGCGGTCCGCCCACGTGATCCATGACGATCGGCTGCTCGGGAAAGGCGCGCGCAAGGTGGGTGAGGTCGGGAAGCTGCGGATGATAGAGCCACGCGTCGAAGCTGAGACCCAGCCGGCCGAGCGCGGCAAATCCCTCGCGGAATTTGGCGTGGTCGCGGTAGAGATGCCGCGGCGGGTTGGTGTGGCTGTTGTGGATCTCGTCGGACTTGTCCTCCCACGCCGCGGCATGGCGGATGCCTTTGAAGCGCGGGCCCGCTGCCGCCATGTGCGCACGCAGCACCTCTTCGGCCTTGGCTCCGATCGTCAGGTCGACGAGGCCGACGATGCCGGCCGCCACGCGCGTTGCCCCGTACCGGCCGCTGGCCGACATGGCGGAGATGCCGTTGACGAACTCGGTCTCGCCGAGCGGCCGCAGCTCCGGCGGCCCGTCGGGCCGGTAGAAGGCGGTGCACTCGATGAAGACGGTGCTCTCGATGCGGTGGCCGCTGCCGGTATCGGCGAGGAGGTCGGGCAGCAGGTAGCGGTGGGTCAGGAAATCCCACAGGTGATGGTGCGGATCGACGATCGGCAGCTCCGGCTCGAGGATGTCCTCGGTGGTCCTGGCGAGCCAGTCCTCGCGAATGCCGGACATGCGGGTGGCGATCGTGCTGTGCGGCTTGTCCGTCGACATGCATTCCTCCCTGCGCCGAGCTGCCCTCCGGGGGCATCGTCGCGCGCGCACCGGCGAGACTATAGCGCGTCAACCCGCATGCAAGCCTGGTCGTGTCCTTGTTTGTACTGCATGCGGGCCTGCATCGGAGCGCAGGGCTGTCGCACGCCGGCGCGACCCGCTGTATGCTTGACGAGAAGCATGGAGGCCAGATGTCCGAGGAAAACGCACGCCGCCTGATGGTGATCCTGCGGGCGGCCGGGTGCAAGCCGAACGAGCCCATCGACATCGCCCAGGTGCAAGCCTGGGCCGAGAAGAACGGTTTCGCCGACCTGCTGCCCGATGCCCTGAGCTCGGCAAGCGAGCTGGGCTGGGTGGAGGACGACGGCGATCCCGACAATGGGCGAATGACGATCACTGCCAGGGGCAATGAAATCGGCAATGGCTGAAGCCCCAGGGAGCAAACGCGGCCGGCCGTCGAGCTCAAGGCGAGCGCAGGAGGCCGCGCAGCAGACTGGGCAAGTCGGGCGCGCACCACACGCCCTTCCAAGCGGCACAGGCCACCTCGCGCGAGCCGTCGAACACCATGTCGACGGCCACGTAGAGGATCACGGCGAACCCGATCCACGTGATCCAGGGATAGCGGGCGAGCTTGTCGGCGATGAAGTTGGCTGCCGCGGCCATCAGCACGACGCCGACGGCAAGCCCGATGATGAGGACGGTCGGCTCGCCCTTGGAGGCGCCCGCGACCGCGAGCACGTTGTCGAGCGACATGGATACGTCGGCCACGATGATCTGGGTCACCGCCGCGCGGAAGCTCATGGTCCGCTCGGCCGGCCGTCCCGTTGCCGTGACGCCGTGCGAGCCGATCCGTTTCTCACCCTTGTGCGTCAGCTCCCAGAACATCTTCCAGCACACCCACAGCAACAGCAGGCCGCCGGCCAGCAGCAGGCCGACGATCGACAGGAGCTGATTGGCGATAACCGCGAACAAAATGCGCAGGAGCACGGCGCCGGCGATGCCCCACAGGATCACCTTGGAGCGCAGCTCCTCCTTCACGCGCGAGGCGGCGAGGCCGACAATGATGGCGTTGTCCCCGGCCAGCACCACGTCGATGACGATGACGTTGATGAGCGGGATCAGATTCTGGGAAAGCCACTCGAGCATGGATCATCCGGGTTGATGCCCCGGATGGAGGAGAACGAGACGCCCGGGGCCGGGTTTGGTGCGCGCCATCGCCCGTAGGGGACGGCGGTGCCCCGGGGTGATGCCGCCCCGGGGGAGATGCTGCGAAAAAGGGGGTGCCGTCAGCGCTTGGAGAACTGGAAGCTGCGGCGCGCCTTGACGCGGCCGTACTTCTTGCGCTCGACGACGCGGCTGTCACGCGTGAGGAAGCCGCCCTTCTTGAGCACGGCACGCAGCTCCGGCTCGTAGTAGGTCAGCGCCTTGGAGATGCCGTGGCGCACTGCGCCCGCCTGTCCCGACAGGCCGCCGCCGATGACGGTGGCGACGATGTCGAACTGGCCGTCGCGGTTCGACGCGACGATCGGCTGCTTCAGGAGCATCTGCAGGACGGGGCGCGCAAAGTATTCCTCGAAGCTCTTGGCGTTGACGCTGATGCGGCCGGCACCGGGCTTCAACCACACGCGCGCCACCGCGTTCTTGCGTTTGCCCGTCGCATAGGCGCGACC
>DATFCC010000436.1:0-3624 GCA_035253505.1 Hyphomicrobiaceae bacterium | reverse complement strand
CCGATCTCCTTGACGCCGACCGGCCCGTCTCCCTGTACCTGGTGGTGCCGCCGTCCGATATCTCCCGCACCAAGCCGCTGATGCGACTGATTCTCAACCAGGTCGCACGCCTCGTGACCGAGAAGCTGCCGGACGCAGAGGGGGCTTCGCGCAAGCGGCTCCTGTTGATGCTCGACGAGTTTCCGGCACTGGGCCGGCTCGATTTCTTCGAAACGTCGCTGGCGTTCATGGCCGGCTACGGCGTGCGCGCCTTCCTGGTTGCTCAGTCGCTGCACCAGATCGACAAGGCCTACGGCATCAACCATTCAATTCTCGACAATTGCCACGTGCGAGTCGCCTTCGCACCCAACGACGAGCGCACCGCCAAACGCCTGTCCGACGCGCTCGGTACCGCCACCCAGTTGCGTGCCCAGAAGAATCTGTCGGGCAAGCGTTTAGCCGCCTGGCTTTCCCACACCTCGATCTCCGAGCAGGAGACGCCGCGGCCGCTACTGACGGCAGGCGAGGTGTTGCAGCTACCGCACAATGAAGCAATCGTGCAGGTGTCGGGGGTGCCGCCGATCCGCGCACACAAGCTCAAGCATTACGCCGACCGCAACTTCCTCGCGCGCCAATTGCCGCCGCCGCGGCTTGTCGGGGGTCAACTCGCCGACGTGCCGCCGCCGCGCGGCGCCGACTGGCTGCAGCAGACGCGTGGCGTCCACGAGCGCCTGGAGAAGGTGTGGTCGGAGATGGTGAGCAGCGCCGAGCGCGCGCCCGATGCGCAGCCAGCACTCAAGATCGGCCACGAGCTGCCGCACACACCGGAGCGGGACGCCGCAGCGTTTGCCGAGCACGCTGACGGGCCGCAATCGCCTCCGCCTGATGACGACGATGAAATACCGCGATGAGGACGCAACCACGCCATGACCAGTGACAGTAGGCCGGCTGCGAAGAAAAGTCCCTGGGGATCGAAGAAGCGCTACTCGATCCTGCTGTCCGAGGAACTCGCCGAGCGCTTCGAGCGTGTCGCCAAGCTGCGCAACGGCGCCAAGTCTGCCTTGGTGGAGGAAGCACTCGACCGCCGCCTCCACCCCGAGAAATACCCGCTGATCGACGATGCGCTGCTGCGCCGGCTCGACGCCCAGGCCGCAGGCCTTGCCACGCTCAGGCGCGACACGGCGATCAACACCGAGATGATTTCGCTGTTCGTGCGCTACTTCCTGACCATCACGCCGCCGCTCGCCGATAGTGAGCAGCAACCAGCGCGCGCGCTCGGACGACAGCGCTTCGAGGTGTTCGTCGCCCAGATCGGCCGGCGCCTGGCCTCCGATCGCCGGCTCGTGTCTGACGTCCTGGAATCGATTGCCGTCCACAAGCCGGACCTGTTCGCCACCGCTGACGACGCGGCCCTCCAGCCGGCACAGCCCAAGAGCCCCCCAAGGCCGACCGTTGCAAGCCTGAAGACCAATGGCCAGAGGCCCGCGGCAGCATTCACGGATGAGCGTCATGGGTGACCTCTTCTCTCTGGCGGCCAGCGAGGAAGCACAGGGTCGGCGCCGGCAGATGCTGCGCACGGCGTTCGGGCCCACCATTGCCGCCGCGCTGGCAGATCCAACTGTCATCGAGGTGATGGTCAACCCGGACGGCAAACTGTGGATCGAACGGGCCGCGGTCGGGCGGCAGGACACCGGCGAGCGCATCGGCAGCTCGGAAGCGGAGCGCATCATCCGTCTGGTCGCCGCCCACGTGCGCCGCGAGGTGCACGACAAAGCTCCAATTGTCTCGGCCGAGTTGCCGCAGACGGGTGAACGCTTCGAGGGTGTCATGCCGCCGGTGGCGCCGGCGCCGTGCTTCGCCGTGCGCAAGCCGACGGATGTCGTCTACCGCCTGCACGATTACGTGGTGGCGCGCATCATGTCGGCGCCGCAGTGCGCCTGCCTGGTCGGAGCGGTGCGCGAGCGCAAGAATGTCCTCGTGGTCGGCGGCACTTCCTCGGGCAAGACCACGCTGGTCAATGCTTTGCTGGCCGAGATCGCCGACCTGGGCGAACGCGTCGTCATCCTGGAGGATACACGCGAGCTCAAGTGCGCAGCCGCCGATTGCGTTTCGCTGCGCACCAAGCCTGGGGTGGCAACATTGGCCGACCTGGTGCGCTCGACGCTACGCCTCAGACCTGACCGCATCATTATCGGCGAGGTGCGAGGGGCAGAGGCCCTCGACATGCTCAAAGCCTGGAACACCGGCCATCCCGGCGGCATCACCACCGTGCACGCCAACTCGGCCGAAGCCGGTCTCTACCGGCTCGAGCAGCTGGTGCAGGAAGCGGTCGTCACCGTGCCGCGCGACCTGATCGTAGAGGCAATCGACATCGTGGTGTTCCTCGATGGCCGCGGCATCAACCGCCGGGTCGAGACCGTGCTCGAGGTCACCAGCCTCGATGCGGATGGCGACTACGTGTTGAAGCCGCTGGGACGGCCGAGCCTGCGCACCGTATGACTGGAGAGAACGCCATGTATTCCAATCCCATGTTGCTGACGTTGCTGCGAGGGACCGCGTCAGGTTGGGCGGTCGCAGTCCTGGCTGTGATGGTCACCGACGCCGCCAGTGCCGCCGGCTCCGGCATGCCGTGGGAGGCGCCGCTGCAGCGCATTCTGGAGTCGATCGAGGGGCCGGTGGCCAAGGTGGTAGCCGTGGTCATCATCATCGTCACGGGCCTCAGTCTCGCCTTCGGCGACATGGGCGGCGGGCTGCGGCGCCTGATCCAGATCGTGTTCGGCCTCTCCATCGCCTTCGCCGCCACCTCGTTCTTCCTGTCGTTCTTCTCCTTCGCTGGCGGCGCGCTCATCAACTGAGGAAGACAACCATGCTTGGGCAACCATCATCCATCCCCGGCTTCGAGGTCGTGCTGCACCGGTCACTGACCGAACCGATCCTGTTGGCCGGTGCGCCGCGCAGCTTCGCCATCCTCAATGGCACGCTTGCCGCCTCGATCGGCCTGGGGTTGCGACTGTGGCTGGCCGGTCTGCTGATCTGGTTCGCCGGCCATGCCGTCGCGGTCTGGGTAACGCGCAAGGACCCGGCCTTCCTTACCGTTCTGTCCCGCCATGCCCGTCACAAGGGAGCACTGGCATGCTGAACCTCGCCGAATACCGCAAGAAGACCGCGGCGCTTGCAGACTACCTGCCATGGGCCTGCCTGGTCGCGCCGGGCATCGTGCTCAACAAGGACGGCTCGTTTCAGCGCACCTTGCGCTACCGCGGCCCGGACCTCGACAGCGCCACCGAAGCCGAGCTCGCCTCCATTACGGCCAGGCTGAACAATGTCCTCAAGCGTTTCGGTGCGGGATGGGCGCTGTTTTTCGAGGCCGAGCGCGTCTCGGCCAGCCAGTATCCAGGAGCGCGCTTCGGCGATGCGGCGTCGTGGCTCGTCGATCAGGAGCGTTATGCAGCCTTCAGTGCCGACGGCGCCCACCATGAAAGCCGATACTTCCTCACCTTCCTCTATCTGCCGCCGCCCGAGCGCCAAGGTCAGGCCGAGCGCTTCCTGTACGAGCGCACGGACAAGACCGAGATCGAGATCGAGCCGCAGGCCCAGCTTGCGTGGTTCGTCACCGCAACCGACCGCGCCTTTCAGATGCTGGGT
>DATFCC010000435.1:0-21531 GCA_035253505.1 Hyphomicrobiaceae bacterium | reverse complement strand
CGCTCGCGAGACCCTTCTCCCTTGGAGGAGAAGGTGCCCGAAGGGCGGATGAGGGGGCCTTTACTACTGCGAGGAGGAGCAGTGCACCCTCACCAGTTCGGCCGAATGACTTGCGGCCGCATCGTCAAGGTGCAACCCGAGCTGTGGGCTTGGCGTAAGCGACCGCAAGTCATGGCCTCACGTCCTCTCCCCGAGGGGAGAGGTGAAGGTCGCGTAGAGAGAGATCGGAGCTGTTCATGAACCAGACCCTTCGGCGCGTGGCGGTGATCGGCGGCTCGCGTATCCCGTTCTGCCGCTCCAACACGCTCTATGCCGACAAGTCGAACCTGGAGATGCTGACCGCGGTCATCAACGGGCTGGTCGACAAATACGACCTCAAGGGTGTGCACATCGACGAGGCGATCGGCGGCGCCGTCGTCTCCCACTCCAAGGACTGGAATCTCGCCCGCGAGGCGGTGCTCGGCAGCCGGCTGGCGCCCACCACCCCCGGCATCACCATCCAGCAGGCGTGCGGCACCAGTCTGCAGGCCGCCTCCATGATCCAGGCCAAGATCGCCACCGGCGAAATCGAGTGCGGCATCGCCATGGGCTCGGACACCACGTCGGATGCGCCCATCGTCTTCCGGGAGAAGTTCGCCCACCGCCTGATCGAGGTGCAGAATGCCAAGACGATGGGGCAGCGGCTCTCGGCCTTCAAGGGCTTCTCGCCCGGCGAGCTGGCGCCGCAGCCGCCCAACGTCGGCGAGCCGCGCACCGGCCTGTCGATGGGCCAGCATGCCGAGCTGATCGCGCAGGAATGGAAGATCAGCCGCGCCGCGCAGGATCAGCTTGCCTACGAGAGCCACAAGAAGGCGGCAGCCGCCTACAATGCGGGCTACATGGACGATCTGATCGTGCCCTTCGCGGGCGTGTTCCGCGACAACAATCTGCGCGAGGACATCTCGCTGGAGAGGATCGCGCAGCTCAAGACGTCTTTCGACAAGTCCGAGCGCGGGACGCTGACGGCGGCCAATTCGACGCCGCTCACCGATGGCGCGGCGGCGGTGCTGCTGGCGTCGGAGGATTGGGCGGCCAAGCGCGCGCTGCCGGTGCAGGCCTACCTCACCTACTCGCAGACGTCGGCCAACAACTTCGTCGCCGGTGAGGGCTTGCTGATGGCGCCGACCATTGCCGTCTCGCGCATGCTGGAGCGCGCGCAGCTCACGCTGCAGGATTTCGACTTCTACGAGATCCACGAGGCCTTCGCCGCGCAGGTGCTGGCGACGCTGAAGGCGTTCGAGGACCCGGTCTATTGCAAGACTCATCTGGGCCGGGACGCGCCGCTGGGCCCCATCGACCGGGCCAAGCTCAATGTGAAGGGGTCGAGCCTGGCGTTCGGACACCCGTTCGCGGCGACGGGCGCGCGCATCATGGGCAATCTCGCCAAGCTGCTGGCAGAGCACGGCGGGCGCGGGTTGATCTCGGTGTGCACGGCGGGCGGCATGGGCGTGGCGGCAATCATGGAGAGCCGCAAGGCCGCCGAAATGCGTATGGCGGCCTGAGGGCCGCCAGGTGCAGGCAGGGCCAGCAGCCTGCCGGATTTCTTGGAGTTCCACGCCACCCCGGCCGGGTCGGCCGCCTATGCGGCCGCCGCTCGGTTCGGCAGGAGTGGCATCTCTCCTAGTCCTGCATCTCGCGGATGCACTGCTTGAGCTCGCGGTCATTCGTCGCCCCGCACTCCTCCATCATCTCCGCGCGCGAGGGGCGGCCGCCGCCCATGGAAGGCATGCTCGGCATGTCGTCGGAGATCATGCTCGGGAGCTTGATGATGCTCTCCATGCACTCGGCCACTTCGGACACGTCGTCCGGATCGCAGTCGAGGGCGTAGGAGGCCGGCGCGATGAAGGCGGTGGCGGCGAGAGCGGCGAGAGCGATGACGACCTGTTTCATGACCAATCCCCTGTGTGTTCAGAGTGGCGGATTATGGTCATGGCCGGGGGCATTGCGCTGTTTCCGGCGGAACAGGGTGCCACGCGGGCCGGCAAAGCAATTGTGCCGGGCGGGCGGAGAATGCTTGATCAAGCAATGCCGGGCAGGTTGAGCCGGTTCTCGCGCGCGCAGGCCACCGCCTCCTCGTAGCCGGCATCAGCGTGGCGCATGACGCCGGTGGCCGGATCGTTCCATAAGACGCGTTCGATGCGGCCTGCGGCCTCGGGGGTTCCGTCGCAGACGATGACCATGCCGGCGTGCTGCGAGTAGCCGATGCCGACGCCGCCGCCGTGGTGGATCGACACCCACGTGGCACCCGAGGCGCAATTCAGCAGCGCATTGAGCAGCGGCCAGTCGGAGACGGCGTCGGAGCCGTCGCGCATGGCCTCGGTCTCGCGGTTGGGGCTCGCCACCGAGCCGGAATCGAGATGGTCGCGGCCGATGACGACGGGCGCCTTGAGCTCGCCTCTCGCTACCATCGCGTTGAAGGCGAGGCCGAGGCGGTGGCGATCGCCCAGGCCCACCCAGCAGATGCGGGCCGGCAGGCCCTGGAAGGTGATGCGGGCCTTGGCCATGTCGAGCCAGTTGTGGAGGTGCGAATTGCCCGGCAGCAGCTCTTTCACCTTCGCGTCCGTGCGCCAGATGTCCTCCGGGTCGCCGGAAAGAGCCGCCCACCGGAAGGGCCCGATACCCCGGCAGAACAGCGGCCTGATGTAGGCCGGCACGAAGCCCGGGAAAGCGAACGCATCGGCGACGCCTTCGTCCTTGGCCATCTGGCGGATGTTGTTGCCGTAGTCGACGGTCGGCACGCCCTGCCTGTGGAACGCCAGCATGGCGCGCACGTGCTCGGCCATGGAGCGCTTTGCCGCCACCTCTACACCTTTCGGGTCGGATGTGCGTCGGGTTTCCCAATCCGCCAGCGACCAGCCCTTCGGCAGGTAGCCGTTGACGGGATCGTGGGCCGAGGTCTGGTCCGTCACCACGTCGGGGCGCACGCCGCGACGAATGAGCTCGGGGAAGATGTCGGCGGCATTGCCGAGCAATCCGACCGACAAGGGCTTCCGCTCGGCGCACGAGCGCTCGATCATCCCCAGCGCCTCGTCGAGCGTTCCGGCCTGCACGTCGAGATACTTGGTGCGCAGCCGCATCTCGATACGGCTCGGCTGGCACTCCACGGCCAGCATGGAGGCACCTGCCATCACCGCGGCCAGAGGCTGCGCGCCGCCCATGCCGCCGAGGCCCGCCGTCAGGATCCACTTGCCGGCGAGGCTGCCACCGTAGTGGCGCCGGCCGGCCTCCACGAAGGTCTCATAAGTGCCCTGCACGATGCCCTGGCTGCCGATGTAGATCCACGAGCCCGCGGTCATCTGGCCGAACATCATGAGCCCCTTGCGGTCGAGCTCGCTGAAGTGCTCGAGCGTGGCCCAATGGGGCACGATGTTGGAGTTGGCGATGAGAACCCGCGGTGCGTCTGCATGGGTGCGGAAGACGCCGACCGGTTTCCCCGATTGCACCAGCAGCGTCTCGTCGGCTTCCAGGCGCCGCAAGGAGGCCACGATGCGGTCGAAGCACTCCCAGTCGCGAGCCGCACGGCCGATGCCGCCGTAAACCACCAGCTCCGACGGCTTCTCCGCCACCTCGGGGTCGAGGTTGTTCATGAGCATCCGCAGCGGCGCTTCGGTCAGCCAGCTCTTGGCGGACAGCTCGGGCCCGCGCGGCGCGCGGATGATGCGGGCATTGTCGATGCGGGTCATGTCGCCTCTCGCACGGGACACCGGCACATGTGCCGGTCAAGAACCTACTACGCGTGGCCTACCCCGAGCCGTGGCAAGGGCAGGCCTGCTGCTCGCACCACGGCACCCGACCGCACCATGGCCGCCGCCGCGGCGATATCGGCCGCCATCAGGCGGTCGTCCTCCAGACGCGGCACCTCGCTGCGCACCAGGCGCCGCACGGCTTGCAAGGGCTCGCTCGAGACCATGCCGCCATAGAAATCGCACCCTTGGCAGGCTGCGAGCAACTCGATCGCCAGGATCTGCACGACGTTCTCCGCCATCGGCAGCAGCCGCCGCGCCGCGTGCGCCGCCATCGACACGTGGTCCTCCTGGTTGGCGGACGTGGGGATGGAATCGACACTGGCAGGAGCAGCACGCTGCTTGTTCTCCGCCACCAGCGCCGCCGCCGTCACCTGCGGCACCATGAAGCCCGAGTTGAGGCCGGGCCTGGGCGTCAGAAACGCCGGCAGCCGGGACAGGGCCGGGTCGACCAGCATGGCAATGCGCCGCTCGGCGAGCGACCCGATCTCGCAGATGGCGAGCGCGAGCATATCGGCGGCGAACGCCACGGGCTCGCCATGGAAGTTGCCGCCCGACAGGGCGATACCCTCCTCGGCGACGATCAGCGGATTGTCCGACACGCCATTGGCTTCGATCTCGAGCGTCTGCGCCACGTGCCGCATCACGTCGAGCGCCGCCCCCATCACCTGCGGCTGGCAGCGCAGGCAGTAGGGGTCCTGCACGCGATCATCGCCGGTGAGATGCGAAGCGCGGATGGCGCTACCCGCCATGAGCCTGCGCAAGGCGTCGGCACAGGCAATCTGGCCGGCGTGGCCGCGCAGCGCGTGAATGCGTGCATCGAAGGGTGCGTCCGAGCCCTTGGCCGCGTCGGTCGACAGGGCGCCGGTGACGAGCACGGCATGCAGGAGGTCGAGCGCCGCGAACAGCCCGGCCAGCGCATAGGCCGTCGAGAACTGCGTTCCGTTGAGCAGGGCAAGCCCTTCCTTGGGGCCGAGCGCCAAGGGTGCAAGGCCGACCCGCCGTAATGCGTCATCGGCCGGAAGGCGCCCCTGGGGGGTGTCGATCTCGCCGACACCGATCATCGCCGCGGCCATATGTGCCAGCGGCGCCAGGTCGCCCGAGGCGCCGACCGAACCCTGGCTCGGCACCACCGGCAGCAGATCCGCCGCTAGCATCGCTTCGATGCGCGCCACGGTCTCGGGACGAACGCCGGAAGCCCCGCGCGCCAGGCTGGCGAGCTTCAGCGCCAGCATCAGGCGCACGATGTGGGCGGGTGCCGGCTCCCCGACACCGGCGGCATGCGACAGCACGATGTTGTGCTGAAGCCGCGCCAGATCCGCCGCCTCGATGCGCACGCTCGCCAGCTTGCCGAAGCCGGTCGTGATGCCGTAGATGGCCTCGCCGCGGGAGACGATGGCCTGCACCGCACGCGCGCTGGCCTCGATCGCCGGTGCGCTGGCCGGATCGAGGCGCACGCGGGCACCTTGCTGGATGGCGCGCCATTCCTCCAACGTGACGCGGCCCGGCCGCAGCAGGATCTCGGTTACCGCCATCTCCGCCATCCCAGCCCTGCATCGCTCGAGAGCGCGGGGTCTCGCTCACGCCCGGTTGCCTGATGCGACACTGTCATCGACCTGATGCAAGCCTGCAAGCGGGAGCCGTCTGACGCGCCGTGCAACCGGGCGCGGGCCCACCGACGCTCGCTGGATGACAGGCATTAGCCGGTTGGCTGGCTGGCTGGGGCGCCAGGGATCGAACCTGGGTATGGCGGAATCAAAATCCGCTGCCTTACCGCTTGGCTACGCCCCAATGCGCGCCTTCACCGTCGGTGTGCGCGGTGGCGCGGAACATAGTGGGTGTCAGGTGCGCCCGCAACGGGCCGCCGGGCCGGGTAAAAGCGGATGCAACTCTGCCCGGTTCCACTCGGATACAGACCAACTGGCGATTGCTGGACGGGGTGCCGCCCGCCTATGCTGTCCGTCCAAGAAGGCGGCGGTGTGCTCGAAGCCCAGGACGATGTGGCGGTGATGCGAATGAGGTTGCAAGCGGGGCTTGCGGTATTCGTCGTGGCGGTCGTCGCCGGCGCAGGCGCGGCCAGCGCCATCGACTGCGGCTCGCGCTGGCTCGGTGAAGCGCAACTGGCCATCTGCAAGGACGCGGCTCTGGCGCGTACCGAGGAGAGCGTCATGCGCCGCGTGTCCGCCCTGTCGCGGCGGCTGTCGTACGGGCAGTATCTAGGCCTGCGCTACTGGCACGCCGTGTGGGGCGAGGAGCGGGGTCGCTGCCATCTCGACCGCGGCTGTCTCGCGGCCAGCTATCGCATCCAGCTCCGTTTCCTCGAGCGCGTCCAGCAGTGCCTCGATGCGAGCCAGCTCCGGCGCACCTGCTTCCGCACCACGCTCAATGTCGACCGCGACGCGCAGCGGCGCTCGAGCGCCGGCTTCCGAGGCAGATAGCAGCAGCGCGGCCCCTGGCTCCTCAGCCTGCGTGTGGCAGGGCTGATGGCAGTGAGGGACCGCGCTGGGAATCGGCGCAGTTTTTTCGGGCTACATCCTGGCGCTACTTGGCCTTGCCGAGCATCGCCTCGACGTATTCCCAGTTGACGAGATTGTCGAACCACGCCTCGAGGTATTTCGGCCGCGCATTGCGGTAGTCGATGTAGTAGCTGTGCTCCCACACGTCGACGCCGAGGATCGGCGTCGCGCCGTGCATCAGCGGGTTCTCGCCGTTCGGCGTCTTCGCCACCTCGAGCTTGCCGCCCTTGACCGCGAGCCACGCCCAGCCGGAGCCGAACTGCGTGACGCCGGCATTGACGAAATCGGCGCGCATTTTGTCGAAGCCGCCGAGATCCTTGTCGACCATGGCCTGCAGCTTGCCCGGCAGCTTCTTGCCGCCGCCGCCCTTCTTCATCCACTGCCAGAAGTGGATGTGGTTGTAGTGCTGGCCGATGTTGTTGATGACGGGAGCGTCCTTGGCGTCGAACGCCGCCTTGCAGATGTCCTCGATCGACTTGCCCTCGTACTTGGTGCCGGGGCCGGCCACCTTGTTGCCGTTGTCGACGTAGGCCTGGTGATGCTTGTCGTGATGAAACTGCAGCGTCTCGGCGGACATGTGCGGCGCGAGAGCGTCATACGCATAGGGAAGTTCGGGGAGCTTGAAGGTCACGGGAGGTCTCCATTGCGCTCGATTGCGGCAATGCGCAGAATGCGATGCACGGTACTGGCTTGGGTAACGCAAGACAAGCCGCGACGTTGCACGCTTCTGCGCGCCTTCCCGGCCTCACCGCCGTGCGCCCGCGGTGACCTCCTCCTCTCATTTGCCCGCGTTCGCACCCCGTTCGGCCTGCGCGACGGCGCCGCCGTCCTGATACGCCGACCAGGCGGCGCTGCGGCGCTCGCTGGATCGTGGATCTTCAGCCTGCGGCTGGCCGAGGTCACGGCCATTGTCCACCGTCACGGCAAGATTGCGCTGGGTGGCGCATCCCCAGTTCGGATAGGGGATGCGCTCCTCGTTGCGGCCGACGTCGCGGGTCCAGTCGCCGCAGACCGGAGGCACAGCCTCGGGGCGCTTGTAGGCGAGCTTGATCGCAGGCGTGCCGGCCGATCGCGGGTCATAGGGGCCATCGCGCAGCAGGCGATAGTCGATGGCGGCCTCCGACACCTGCTGCTGGACCTCGCGCAGCGAACGCGCGATCGCCGCCTTGTCGCCGCCCGAGGGCGTGGTGATCGCCAGCCGTCCGGTCGCTTCGCGCTTGTAGCGGTTGAGGAAGCGGTAGACGTCGACGCGCTGGTTTGGGCTCAGCCCGTCTGCGCCCGCGGGGACCTCCACCTCGAGGCTTTCCGCGCGCGGCGTGAAGCCGATGGGATGGCGCAGCGCGGGGTCGCTGAGACCGACCGCGACCGCGTCCTGGCGCAGCTCGGCATTGCGCAACTCAGCACAAGCCGAAGTGACCATCGCAATCACGGCCATTGCGGCAAGCTTGCCGCCGGCCGGGGCCCGGACGGCTCGCAGGCGGTTGTGGCGCGCGGTGCGTTTCATCCCTTCACTCCCGCATCTGGATATTCGATGACGAATCCGTAGTCGCCCTCGTAGCGCCCCTTGGGCACGTAGCCCGGCGGCCCGTAGATCCGGTTGATCTGCCCCATGAACAACTCCCGCAGGCTGCGGGCCGGCGCATATCCGCCGTCGGGGCGCGCGAACTCGCGCCGGGAGGCGTGCGCGGCGAGATAGGGCGTAACGAGGATCACGAGCTCGCTTTCCTTGCGCTTGTAGGCGTTGCTGCGAAAGAGCGCGCCGAGGACGGGGAGGTCCTTGATGGCCGGCACGCCTTCGGCGCTCTGGCGCGTCTCGTCGGAGAGCAGGCCGGCCATGGCCAGGGTGCCGCCGCTCGGCAGCTCCACTGTGGTCTCGGCGCGGCGCACCTTCAGAGCGGGGATGGCGATCTCGCGCGTCACCACGGCCCCGTCGTTGGAAAGCTGGCTCACCTCCGAGGCGATCGTCAGGCTGATGCGGCCCTCGCTCAGCACCACCGGCTTGAAGGCGACATTCACGCCGAAGGTCTTCCAGGCAACCGTGGTCTGTCCGTCGCGCCCGGCGATGGGCACCGGGAACTCGCCGCCGGCGAGGAACTTGGCCTGCTCGCCGGAGACGGCGGTGAGGGTCGGCTCGGCGAGCATGCGCACGAGGCCGGCGCCCTCGAGCTTCTCGACCAGGCGGCCGAGGGTGCGCGGACCCGGCCCCCACACCGCCTCTCCATCCTGGATGACCTTGGTGAAGGTGATGTCGGTGTTGAGCACGGCCGACGGCACGTTGACGCCGATACGGCGCACGGCATCGCGCTGCATCTCGGCCACCTGCACCCTGAGCAGCACCTGCTCCTTGGTGCCCACCGCCAGCATATTGACGACGGCATCCTTGTTCTTCGTGTAGCGGCCGGCAATGTCGGCGGCGCGATTGGCATCCACGGGCTCAATGACGCTGCCGGTGAGCACGACGTTGTCGCCCACGGCCTCGACCTTGATCCGCGACCCGGGAATGAGGCGTGCCAGCGCGTCGGCGAGCGGAGCGAGATCGCGCGCCACCGTCACCTCGAGCAGGACGAGCTTCTGGCCATCGGGGCCGAAGATGAACGCGTTGCCGTCACCTGCCGATTTGGCGACCAGGTAGACCTGGCGCGGGCTCTGCACGATCGCATCCAGCACCTCGGGCTTGGAGACCATGACGTCCTTCATGTCGACCGGCAGCTCGATGAGCATCGACTTGTCGAGCCCGATGGTGATGCGCTTGGCGACGGGAAAGCGCGTTCCGGGCCTCAGAATGAGGTTCGAGCGGTGGCCGGGCTCGATGGCGGGCCAGGGGTCCGGGCTCCCCTGTGCCATGGCCGCCGCAACGGCGCCCAGGGCCGCGCACGCGAAGGCGAGGGCCGCCCAGGCGGGCCGAACACTCCTGCGGCGATGCCGCAACTGGCTCATGTGTGGGCTTCCCCCGTTTGCCCGCCTGTTCCGAACGGAGCAAGTCATGCGGCAGGCAACTACCGGGCTCCAGAGCGGATGGTTGCTCCCCCAGCTTGCCCACATTCAGCCCACAGGTTTGTCGCACGTGATCGGCGACACGCCCCGATCGGAAACGTTGCAAAGCTGCGTGCCTGTTCGGCGCGGGCGATTGCTGTGAACAACGGCTGCGTCCAAGACCGGCAATGGTTCAGCCCGGACCTTGCATGCGCGATGCGTGCGATTCGCGAGGCGCCGCGATTCGCGCCTGGCGCGCGTGCGTGGCCTTGCCCTCACCGCGGCGCGCGGCCATGTTCGCAGTCTCAGAGCGCCTCCAGAGCTGGAACCGTCATGGACGCCGTCAGCCCCACGCACGCCGGCTACTGGAAGCAGCAGATTGAGAACGCGCTGCTGGCGCCGATCCGCGCCATGCGCCGCGAGTATCTGCCCCTTCTCATGGTCTATTTCGCGTACGGCGCACTCGGCCTGACTGCGGTCGCGGAAACCTTCTGGATCAAGCAGGCGCTGACGTGGACTCCGGCGGAGCTATCGGCGCTCGCGGTCTGGCTGAGCCTGCCGTGGACCGTGAAGATGGTGTTCGGCGAGCTGGTCGACACGGTCGCCCTGCTGGGCTCGCAACGGCGCGCGTACGTTTTCCTGGGGGCCAGCCTCGTCGCCATCGGGTTCATCGTGCTGGCGGGAGCGGCCGGCGGGTGGATCAGCGTGCTGCCGCCCGACCAGCTCTACGTGATCGCAGCGCTCGTCATCGTCACGGGATCCGTCATCCAGGACGTCGTTGCCGACGCCATGAGCACCGAGGTGGTGCCGAAGCGCAACCCCGACGGCACGCCGCGCGCCAAGGCCGAGATCGACCATGACCTGGGCATGGTGCAGGTGCTGGGCCGGCTGGCGCTGGCGTTCGGCATTTTCTCGGTGGCTGGTGTATCGGGCTGGCTCGCCTCGTGGGTATCGTATGCGACCGTGTTCCTGTGCGGCCTCCTCGTGCCCCTCATATCGGTCACGGGCGCGCTGCTGGTTCGCCTCGAGACCAGCGAGGAGCGGCGGCCGACCGACTGGCGCATCCTCGGCGGCGGCATGGTGTTCGGCGCCTTCGTCGTCGCCATGGCCTTCAGCGGCTTTGCCTACAACCAGGAGGTCATATTCGTCGTCTCCATGACGGTGGTCATATGGATGCTCGACCGCGTCACGCAGGAGGTGGACCACGCCACCCGCATGCGGATCGTCTACGCCGGCCTCATCATCTTCGCCTTTCGCGCGACCCCCGGCGTCGGCGAGGGCTATCGCTGGTTCACCATCGATGTGCTGGGGTTCGACGAGGCCTTCTACGGCACGCTGCAGCAGATCGGGGCCGTCATCGCCATCGCGGGGGCCTGGCTGCTGTCGGACCTCATCACGCGCAGGCCGGTGCCGCAGGTGCTGCTCTGGCTGACGATCGTCGGCACGGTGCTGGCGCTGCCGACGCTGGTCCTGGTGTTCCAGCTCCACACCGTCACGGAGCGACTGTTCGGCATCGGCGCGCGCAGCATCGCGCTTTTCGATGCTGCGGCCGTCTCGCCGCTGGACCAGCTCGGCATGATTCCGCTGCTTACGCTCATTGCCGTCTACGCGCCGGCCAGCCATCGCGCCACGTGGTTCGCGCTGATGGCCTCGCTGATGAACATGGCGCTGACCGCCGGTGCGCTCGGCACCAAGTACCTCAACCTCATCTTTCACGTCGATCGCGGCCACTACGCGAACCTGCCCGCGCTGGTGGTGACCGCGTATGCCTTGAGCCTGGTTCTTCCGCTCGGAGCGATTCTGCTCTTCGGTCGCCGGGTGCGGTAACGGGCTTGTGAGCGGTTTTGTCACTTCCCCGCCACAGCCCGTGTCGAGAAGCACCGGCGGATCGGCGGCACGCCTATGCGTCGCCTTGACGGAGCCTAAGTCGGCGCTTCAAACATCCTCCCGACGGGGCCTGATTTGCAGCAACACCGTGCCTGCGCGCACGAGGGGAGGTGGGGGTTTGTCTTCTCATCAGGACGTATCGGAGGACGCGCTGCCGGCGGCCGCACCTGCCCCCCAGATCGTTTCACTCGGCTGGGCCCTGCGGCGCTTCGGCCTTTGGCTGCTCATGATGTCCGCGATGGTGATCCTCGGCATGTGGCTCTTCTACGCCAGCATCGACCCGGACGAAGCCACCGCCGGGCCGGCCAACCTTGGTGACGCCGCCCAAACCAGCCAATAAATCAACAAGATAGGCGCGCCGGCCGCCGGCTGTTGGCTGGCTTCGCCTATTGCGCCGCAGGTTCGCAAAGCCGGGCGGTGGTCCCGCATTTGCCACGCCCGCAGTGCCCTTGGCCCAACATCGTGATTTGGTCTATCAGACGGCCAGACCCGCGGCCTGGGCAGACCGGGCTGCGGCAGCGGGAAAGGCTTCGATGAAACTCGTCATGCTCGCGCGCAACCCGGGCCTCTATTCGCACCGGCGGATCATGGAGGCGGCGCGCGCGCGGGGTCACGAGATCGACGTCATCAATACTCTCCACGTGCACATGAACATTACGTCGAGCAAGCCGACGCTCTGGCACGGCGGGCGGATGCTTCCCCTCTACGATGCGGTCATTCCTCGCATCGGCGCGTCCATCACCCATTACGGGCTGGCGGTGCTGCGCCAGTTCGAGGTGCAGGGCGTGTTCCCGCTCAACGAAAGCGTCGCCATCGGCCGCTCGCGCGACAAGCTGCGTGCCCTGCAACTGCTGGCGCGCGAGGGCATCGGGCTTCCGGTGACCGCGTTCGCCCACGGCCCGCGTCGGGCGGAGGACGTCATCAAGGAGGTCGGCGGCACGCCGTGTGTGATCAAGCTGCTGGAGGGGACGCAGGGCCGTGGCGTGATCCTGGCCGAGACGGCGGCGTCGGCCAAGTCCATCATCGAGGCCTTCAGCGCGGCCAACACCAATATTCTGGTGCAGGAGTACATTCGCGAGGCCGCAGGCAACGACATCCGCGTGCTCGTGATCGGCGGCAGGGCGGTGGCGAGCATGATGCGGTCCTGCACCAGCGGCGAGTTCCGCGCCAACCTGCATCGCGGCGGCAAGGCAATGCCGGTGGTGATCACCGACGAGGAGCAGCGCACGGCCGTGCGCTCCGCCGAGGTGCTGGGCCTCAACGTCGCCGGTGTCGACCTGCTGCGCTCGCGGCGCGGCCCGGTGGTGGTGGAGGTGAATTCCTCGCCCGGGATCGAGGGCATGGAATCGGCGAGCGGCGTCGATGTCGCTGCCGCCATGATCGAGTTCCTGGAGCGGAACGCCCAACGCGGCGCAACCAGGACGCGGGGCGCGGGCTGAAGGGTTGACCTCTCCCCCGCAGGCGCGCGGGAGAGGGTGAGTGAGACGCGAGCGAGCAAACGTGGGCGGAAGCTATGGCCGGACCGATCCTCATCGCACCCTCGATCCTGTCTGCGGATTTCGCCAGGCTCGGGGAGGAGGTGCGCGCCATCGATGCCGCGGGCTGCGACTGGGTGCATGTCGACGTCATGGACGGACATTTCGTGCCCAACATCTCGATCGGGCCGATGGTGGTGGCCGCCATCCGGCCGCACACCAAAAAGCCGCTCGACGTCCACCTGATGATCGCGCCGGCCGATCCCTACATCGAGGCCTTCGCCAAGGCCGGGTCCGACATCATTACGGTTCACGCCGAGGCCGGGCCGCACCTCGACCGGTCGCTGCAACTCATCCGCTCCCTGGGCAAGAAGGCCGGTGTGTCGCTGACCCCGCAGACGCCGGAGACGGCCATCGACTACGTGCTCGACCGGCTCGACTTGATCCTGGTGATGAGCGTCAATCCCGGTTTTGGCGGCCAGGCGTTCATTCCGGCCATGACCGACAAGATCAAGCGCGTGCGCGCCCTGATCGGCACGCGCCCGATCCATCTGGAGGTGGACGGCGGCGTCACGCCCGACAATGCCGGCACGTGCACCGGCGCCGGCGCCGATGTGCTGGTTGCGGGTTCTGCGGCGTTCAAGGGTGGCAAGTACGCGGAGAACATCGCCGCCATCCGCGCGGCGGCTGACAGGGCGGCCTAACGGGTAGATTGGGTCGAGCGAAGCGCAGAACCAACAGCCGGGTACAATGCCACGCATGTTGGGTCTGCGCTGACGCTTGACCCAACCTACATCCTATGCCGCCTGGTCCTCCTCCGGCCCGTTGCCGGCGGTGCCGATGATGCGGTCGACCTCGAAGGTGAGGTCGCTGCGGGCCTTCTGCACCGAGCGGATCAGCTTGCCGCGCTGATCCCAGATGCGCCGGTGCGCCTCCTGCTCCTTGCTGTCGAGGTCGAGCATCTTCACGGCCTGGGCCTCCACCTGCTCGACGAGCTGCCTGAAATGGTCCGACGTGACGAAGGCATAGAGCGCCACCGTCTTCTCCTCGCGCGCCTCGGTGCTGATGCGCAGCTCGTGCATGCGCACGATCTGGTCACGCAGGATCTCGACGATGGCCACGACGCGGGCGGGATTGGCGACAATCACGCCATCCTGGACGTGGATCTGGCTTCTGTCCTTCGGGAACTTGTTGCTGGAGAGGATCGCGTGGTCTGCGGCCTGGGCCAGTTTGTCGGCTTTCAGCTTGGTGCAATAGCCGTTCTGCCAGGCATCGCGGTTCTTGGCGTCGTAGATGATCTTGCCGCACACCTTGCCGTTGTGCACGACCTCGTGGATGACATCGGCGCCATTGACGCCCTTGGGAACGCGTTGGACGCGGTCGCCCTCGAACGTGGCTTTGAGCTGCTCGAACAGGTCGACCTCTGATCCTTCGCCCAATTCGTGCGCCGACTTGCCCTCGAGCTTGCGCTGCATGTCGGCAAGCTCCGACTGCAACTTGAGAACCTTGGCCTTCTCGGCCAGCACGGCGGCATCCTTCTCCCGCTGCAGGGCGCCTTGGGCCTCCTGCAGCCGAAGGGCCAGCTCCGCCTCCTGGGTGGCCCGCAATGCCTCCAGTTGCTCGTGTGCCGCCGCCTTGGCCTGCTCGGCCGCGCCCAGCCGCGACTGGATCTCGGCGAGCCTTGCCAGCATGGCCGCTTCCGCCGTCCGTGCCGCTTCGGCTTTGGCGGCGGCGACCCGCTGCTCCGCCGCTGCTGCCGCCTCGGCGCGCGCGGCTTCGAGCGCAACCTTCGCCTTCGCTTCGAGCGCGGCCGTCTGTTGCAGGAACTCGGCCTTCAGGCGCCGCTGCACCTCGGCGTGCTGCTCGCGCTCCTTGGCCTCGATGCGCCGCGTGATCTCCTCGAACTTGCCGCGCGGAATGGGCTGCTCGCACCAGGGACAATGCTCATCGGCCATGTGCAGGTGCGGCTTGACGGCCGGACGCCCCGCGCTGGAAAAGATCGCCATGCAAACATGCCCTCCTCTGCCGCGCCCGCCCCGCCCAACGTGCCGGCGCAGTCTTAGTCTGAGTCGCCTGGAACATTTGTCCGCATTATGTTCATTGTATGTTCCAACGCAAGTGTGATTTGTTCCCCTCAATCATTCCAACGACTTGCGCCGCAGCGTTTGCAGCCTGAATGCACAGCCCGAAGGATCCCGGATGGCAGCCGACGTCGAAACGATCGTGGTGGGGGCGGGGGTGGTCGGCCTCGCCGTGGGCCGTGCTCTGGCGCTGGCCGGGCACGAGGTCCTGGTGCTCGAGCAGCACGCCCTCATCGGCTCCGAGACGTCCTCACGCAACAGCGAGGTGATCCATGCCGGCATCTACTATCCGCCCGGCAGCTTGAGAGCGCGGCTGTGCGTGCGCGGCAAGGAGATGCTCTACGCCTTCTGTGCCGACAATGGCGTGGCGCACGAGCGCTGCGGCAAGCTCCTGGTGGCGACAGCCGAGAGCCAGCTTCCGAAGCTCGCTGCCATTCGCGAGACCGCGATCAAGAATGGCGTCACCGACCTGGAACCCCTCGGCGCCAATGCCGCCCGCGCCCTCGAGCCGGAAGTGTCCTGCGTTGCCGCCCTCCTGTCTCCCTCGACCGGCATCATCGACAGTCATGGGCTCATGCTGGCGCTCGAGGGACATATCGAGGCCGGAGGCGGCTCCGTGGTGCTGCAATGCCCCGTGGCGCGCATCGATCGCGATTCCACGGGATTTTTCCGGCTCGCCACCGGCGGCGACAACCCGGGCGAGATCACCTGCCACCATCTGGTCATATCGGCCGGCCTGCATGCCACGAGGCTCGCAGGCACGCTGACCTTCGCGAGCGACTACCGGCCCCCCGCCACCCACTATGCCAAGGGCCAATACTACGCGCTGTCGGGGCGCTCGCCGTTCAGGCGGCACATCTATCCGATGCCGGACGGCGCCTGGCTCGGGCTTCATGCCACCGTCGACGTGGGCGGGCGCTGCAAGTTCGGGCCGGACATCGCCTGGATCCCGGATATCGACTACGGCTTCGAACCCGAGAAGCTCGGCCAGTTCCTCGACTTCATCCGCAGCTACTATCCAGGGCTCGAGGTGGAGCGTCTGCATCCCGACTACACGGGCATACGGCCGAAGCTCTATCGCGAGGGCGAGCCCGTTCCCGACTTCGCCATCCATGGCCCGGAAAGGCACGGCGAGGCTGGCCTGGTGGCTCTCTACGGCATCGAGAGCCCAGGCCTCACGGCCGCGCTGGCCATCGGCGAGATGGTGGTGGAGATGCTCGCAAGGGCGCGGTGAGCCCCGCCCGACTCACTCGTAGCTGGCAGGGGCGGGGCCGTATCGCAATTGGATGGTGCGGCAGGCGAGGTCCTTGAGCACGGCGGGGTCCTGCCGGCCCTCGGCGAGCAGGCCCCCGACGTATTCGGCCAGCTCCTCCTGCGCGCGATCCATCAGGTGCGGACGCGTGAGGAAGTGCGGCTCGAGCACCGCCCAGGTCTCTTGGCAGATCTTGTCCATGGCCGGCAGCTCACCGATGCGCGCGTCTTGTCCAGGTATGGAACGGTAATGCGCGAGCGGGTCAGGCCCCTGTTACGCCTGGCACATGCCGGGCCGATGTCGCCTCGGAAGAGGCGGCAGTCGCGAATGTAGGTTAACCGCGAGCGCGCGAGCGCGAGCCGGCTGCCGCGCGCTCCAGCGCCGCGAACTCCTGCGCGTACTGGCAGTACTGCCGCACGATCAGCGCCGTCAGTGCCTGCTTGGCATCGTCGAGCGGGGCAAACTTGCGCGCGGGATTGCCGGCGTAGAGCCATCCGCTCTCCAGGACCTGGCCTTCCTTGGTGCGGGCGGCGGCGGCGAGCAGGACGCGGTCGCCGATCGTGCTGCCCGGGGCAACGGTGCTGCCGATGCCGATCAGCGTGCGGTTGCCGATCACGCAATCATTGATGATGACGTTGTGCCCGACGGTGGACTCCTCGCCGATCGTGACCCCCGTGCCCGCCGGGCAGCGGATCGTCGTATTGTCCTGGATGTTGGTCCGCGCGCCGACGGTGATCGTCGCCCGGCCGGCATCGAGCCGATTGCTGAACCACACGCTCGAGCTTTCCGCCGCCACGAGTCTGCCTGTCACCACCGCCGTGCTGGCGATGAACGCGGACCGGTCGATGTGCGCATCGCCGCCGACTGCCGGCGGCTGATCCTCGACCGTGTTCTCGTCGGCGACGCCCATGATCGCCTCCCGCCGGGCCAGCACCTCGCCCGGCTCGAGAGCGCGTACCGGCCTGGCCGGACTGCCGGCGTAAAGGAAGCCGCCCGGCACGTGCTTGTTCGGAAAGACGGTGCTGCCCGCCTCGATGACCACATTGTCGTCGACCGTTGCCCCGTCGAGGATGACGACGCCGTCGCCGATGGCGATGTCGCTGCCGACCGTGCAGGCGTGTACGCAGGCGTTGCGGCCGACGGCCACCCGATCGCCGACGATGCAGGGAAGAATCTCGTGAAAGATGTGCAGGGTGGAACGCGGGCCCAGGTAAAAATCGTCACCGACCTTGACGAAATGCCCATCGGCACGAATGACGCTGAGCGCGCCCAGCCAGGCATTGCGGCCCAGCGTGACACGTCCCAGCACGGCCGATCCCCGTCCGGCATGGGCGATGGGCCCGGCGATGGCAGGCGTGATGCCCATGAAGGGCAGGACGTAGGGTGTGGAAGCGGACATGCACGGCAAGGTACGCGGCCCGGCCCGTTTGGCAACCGGCCGGCCGCGTGGCGCCCCTACAGCATCTTGCCGCCGAGCGCGAAAATCGTCCCGAACACGAGGGCGACGGCGATCAGAAGGCAGACGAGGCCACGCACGAGAGGCCGCGGAACGATCACGGCCTCTGGCGCATCCTCGTAGGCTGCAGCAGGCTTGTGGCCGGTGATCATGGCGGTGATGAGCGGCTCCTTCTTGGCCAGGCCGTACCAGACGTTGGCCACGATGTGCACCGCGACCAGCCCCAGGATCACCCAGTAGAACAGCCACCGGTGCCAGTCCGACAGCACGGTCTGCCACGGCTCGGAGACCAGTCGATAGAGAGGTCCCGCCGTGATGTCATTGTGCTCGACGGTGAAGAGGCCGAGCACGGCTTGCGCCGCGAGGATGCCGAGCATCGCCAGGATGACGTACGAGCCGAGCGGATTGTGCGACAGGTAGAGCGGCGTCTGCCCGCGCAGCAGCCGCCAGGCGTAATACATGGCCGTCCATGGCCACCACAGCCAGGACGAGAAGCGCGAGGTCGAGGATCCCAGGAAGCCCCAGAGCACGCGGAAGACGATCAGCACCAGGATGGCGTGGCCGTTCCAGCGATGCAGCCTGAGGGTGCTGTCGCCGAGCGCCTCGCTGTAGCGCCAACTCGCCCAGGCGATCAGGATCAGCACCGCCAGCAGCCAGTGGAAAAGGCGCGTGGGTGAATCCCACGCGCGCACTTTCCGCGCAGCCTCCGGCTGGCGCGGCGCGCTCATGCGCGGCGAAACCTCGGGTGCGGTGGTTCCTGGCTCACTTCGGCTTGCGATAGGCCTTGTGGCAGCCGCCACAGTTGGAAACCACCTTCGGCCATTCCGCCTTGAAGGAAGCCTCGTCCTTGATGGCGGCGGCGGCCGTCTTGGCATCGGCCCCAATCTTGTCGAGCTTGGCCATCAGGTCGGCCCTGTTCTCGAAGGCTGCGGGAAGCGTGTCCGTCTCGCCGGTCTTGGAATCGTCCGGGAACAGGCCTTTGGCTTTTTCGGCGGTTTCCTGGATGGTTTTCAAGGAGGCCTGCACGACGGCCAGATCGAAAGCTGCGTCTCCCTTGGCCATTCCGCCCGGCCCCTTGGCCGCGCCGCCGAATGCCTTCATGGCCTGCTTGCGCTGGTCGATCACCGCTGCGTTCTGGGCCAATACCACGGTTGCGCCGATCGCGAGTGCCGCGACGGCCGCCATAAGGCGAAGCATTTGAAATCCTCCCGGTCAGTTCGCTGCCAGGCGCAACGGCACCGTTTCAAGGACGGCGGAGTGCCCGTATCTATTCGTTCCCTCGCGGACGGTCGCCCGCGCGGGGTCGACAATAGCGCGCAGCAGGGGGCTGTAAATGTCACCGCACGCACTTTATTTTGATTGGCTGCGGCGGATGCAGCTTGCCTGGTGGCAGGGAATAATGCGGATGCCTCGGTCGTCAATGAGCCGCTAGGTACGCGCCATAAGGAAAGAATGCCCGTGCCTTCGCGCCGTGATGCCGTTACCGCCGAAATCCCAAAGTTGCGCCGCTATGCGCGCGCTCTGACCGGCGACCACGGCGAGGCGGACGATCTCATCCAGGATACGCTGGAACGGGCTCTCGGCCGGCTCGCTCAGTGGCGTGATGGCGACAGCCCGCGCAAGTGGCTGTTCTCGATCCTGCACAACCTGCACGTCGATAGCCTGCGCCGCAAGTCCCGGCGCCCCCCGCATGTCGGCCTGGAAAGCGTCGGCGCCGAGCAGTCGGCGCCGGCGGCGGATGGCGCCAGCGGACGCGATCTCGATCGGGCGCTGCAGTTGCTGCCGGGGGAGCAGCGGCAGGTCCTGCTGCTCGTGGGCCTGGAGGGGCTTAGCTACGCGGAGACCGCCGAGGTGCTCGCCATCCCCGTCGGCACGGTGATGTCGCGGCTGGCTCGCGGACGCGGGCGGCTGCGGGCGCTCATGGGCTACGAGGACGGTGACAAGGGCGGCGGTCATCCGGCACTGCGGAGGGTGAAATGACCCCCGAGCGGCGCATCAGCGAGGCCGAGCTGCACGCGTACCTCGACGGCGAGCTCACGTCCGACGAGCGCGCGGAGCTGGAAGGGCTGCTCGCCGCCTCTCCGGCGGATGCTGCGCTGCTGCGCGATTTCGCCCGCCTCAACGAAGCGATCGGGCAGCGCTACGCCGGCGTGCTGGATGAGCCGCTGCCCGGCGAACTGGAGCAGAGGCTCGCGCGCATTCCCGAGCGCGAAGGGGGGCGCGTATCCGGTGCGCTGCGCCCTTGGACGCTGATCGCAGCGGCGTTGGCGGTCGCAATGCTCGCCGGCACCGCGGGCTTCGTCGCGCGGGATCTGATGATCGCAAAACAGCGCCCGGAAGCGGGCTTCGTCAGCACCGCCATCGGCGCCCACCGCGTGTACGTGCCCGAGGTGCGCCATCCCGTGGAGGTCGGCGCCTCGGAAGAGACGCACCTGGTGCAATGGCTGACCAAGCGCATCGGCGCAAAGGTGCGTGCGCCGGCTCTGGCGGGCCTCGGCTGGAAGCTCGTCGGCGGCCGGCTGCTGCCCGACGACGGCCAGCCCGCCGCCCAGTTCATGTACGAGGACGGCACCGGCCGCCGCTTGACGCTCTACATGCGCAAGGAGACGGGGCTCAACAACACCGCCTTCCAGTTTGCCGAAAGCGAGGGCTTTGCCGCGTTCTACTGGGTGGACCGGCCGCTGGCCTACGCGATTGCCGGCCGCCTCAGCCGTGAGGAGCTGACGACCATCGCCACGGCCGTCTACGGCCAGCTCGAGCAACGCTGATGCGGCCAGGGGCGGGGAGGAAGAGGAGGGCGAGGGCGGCGTGATGCGGCTTGCAAATCGCGCCCTCGCCCAGGCCAGCCATCGGGGGAGAGGCCGGCGGAGGTCTCACGGGGGAAGAGACCAGGACATTGAAGTAGGCGGGGGCCGGGCCGTTTGCCAGATGCCCTTTGGTGAAATGTTCGTAACCTCGCGTGACCTTTCGGTGAGCGGAATTTTTGCGAGCAATATCCGGCGGCTACGTTGCGATCCGGGCGTTCGGGTGCCTACAGGTAGGCCGCAAAATCGATGCTCGACTGCTTGCTCAGGTGCTGAAAATTGCCCGCAAGCCAGTCGCTGGCCCGGGCGCGGCCGGCGTCGCGCAGGTGGGTGAGGAAGTCCCAATCCGCGTTCATCTTGCTGTTGATGCCGAGCTTCTGCATGAAGTCCTCGGCCGCGATCGAATGTAGCAGCATGCGCTTCATGCCGTCCGCCTTGAGGTTGCCCTCGTCGATCAGCCTGGTGACGAAGGCCACCGCCCGCATCTCGCGCATCAGCGAGGAGTTGAACGAGATCTCGTCGATGCGGTTCAGGATTTCCGCGGCCGTCCGCGGCACATCCGGCCGGGCGATGGGATTGATGTGCACGACGATGACATCGCACGACTGGCATTCGTAGATCAGCGGAAAGATGGCGGGATTGCCCATGTAGCCGCCGTCCCAGTAGGCCTCCCCGTCGATCTCCACGGCCTGGAACAGCAGCGGCAGGCACGCCGATGCCATTACCGCGTCGGGGGTGATCTCGGCGTTCTTGAAGAGGCGGACCTTGCCCGTGCGGACATTGGTGGCGGTAAGGAACAGCTTGATCGGGCAGCTCTCGCGCAGGCGGGCGAAATCGATCGACTGCTCGACGATGTGGCGCAGCGGATTGAAATTCAACGGATTGAACTGGTAGGGCGAGAAGACGCGCACCAGCAGATCGAACGTGTGGAAGGCCGGGCTGAAGTCGAGGCCGTGGTTCTGCGCCATGCGGTCGAGCAAGGAGGGCTGCAGCGGTGTGGCCGAGGCGGTCTGGGCGATGCGGCGCCAGAAGTCCTCGAGCGCCCTGCGCGCGCCGTCACGTCCGCCGTGCATGTAGCCATGCGCCAGCACCGCTGCATTCATGGCGCCCGCACTGGTGGCCGAGATGCCCTCGATGTCGATGCGGCCATCCTCCAGCAGCTTGTCCAGCACGCCCCAGCCGAAAGCGCCGTGCGCGCCGCCGCCTTGCAGGGCGAGATTGACGGTCCGGGTTTTCACGGCGCCGGCAGCGTCGCGCACGCATTTGCGCTGGGCGGCGCCATGCGGCCGCGCCCGTGGCTCGGGG
>DATFCC010000434.1:0-7934 GCA_035253505.1 Hyphomicrobiaceae bacterium | reverse complement strand
CCCCTGATCGTGATTCCGCAAACCCTGTCCGAGATCACGGGCCCGGTCTACGGCCACTCGGATGTGCGCCCCGAGGATGCGGACCTGACCCGCCAGCACGCCGGCGAACCGCTCGGCGAGCGCATCATCGTCAAGGGGCGCCTGCTCGATGAGGCCGGCCGGCCGGTGCCCGACGCGCTGATCGAGATCTGGCAATGCAACGCCGCCGGCCGCTACCGCCATGCCGTCGACCAGCATGACGCGCCGCTCGATCCCAACTTCTCCGGTGCGGGCCGCTGCGTCAGCGACGCCGCCGGCAACTACCAGTTCGTGACGGTCAAGCCCGGTGCCTACCCCTGGCGCAACCATGCCAACGCGTGGCGGCCGGCGCACATCCACCTGTCGCTGTTCGGCCCTTCGTTCCTGACCCGGCTGGTGACGCAGATGTACTTTCCGGGCGATCCGCTGCTCGCGTTCGACCCGATCTACAACTCCGTGCCGGAGCATGCGCGCCAGCGCATGGTGTGCGCGTTCGATCTGGCGGCCACCCGGGCGGAGTGGGCGCTGGGCTTCAATTTCGACATCGTCCTGCGCGGCGGGAGGGCCACGCCGATGGATCCCGATCATGCCTGAGCGCACGCCCTCCCAGACCGTCGGTCCCTACCTGCACATCGGCCTCGTGCAGGGTGACTACGGGCAGCGCGAGATCTTCACGACCGTTCTCGCCGACGCCGGATCGGCCGGCCCGCATATCCGCATCGTCGGCCGCGTGCTCGATGGCGAGGGCAATATCGTGCCCGACGCCCTGATCGAGATCTGGCAGGCGGATGCCGAGGGCCGTTACGCGCATCCCGCGGACGGACGGCCGCTCTCCTCCAACTCGTTCCGCGGCTTCGGCCGCTGCGCGACGGACAAGGACGGCGGCTTCGCCTTCGACAGCATCAAGCCCGGCCGGGTGCCGGGGCCGGGCGGTGTCCTGCAGGCGCCGCACATCAACGTCGGCATCTTCGCACGCGCGCTGGTGAAGCGATTGTTCACGCGCATCTATTTTGCCGGCGAGCCCGCCAACGCGTCCGATCCCGTGCTGGCGCTGGTGCCGGCCGACCGCCGCGACACGCTGATGGCCAGGCCGGATGCGGCAAGCCCCGGCCTCTACCGCTTCGACATCCGCCTTCAGGGCGCAGGCGAGACGGTGTTCTTCGACGCCTGAGGCGGTCTTGCCGCTAATCGGCGCGCGCGCCGAGCCCGAGCGCGGTGGCGATCACCCGGAACACGCGCGTGTTCTCGATGTGGCCGCGGAACAGCTCCGCGCCCGGCCCCATCGCCGTCAGCAGCACGTCGTCGGCCGAGTGCACGCCCTGCGGCTGCGTGAAAGGAAGGTTGCCCTGCATGCGCGTCGCCTGCGGCGTGCAGAAGACCTCGTTGGCAACCGCGAGCTTGTCCTTCTGCTCGGCCGGCTTGAACGGGCCGGCGAGATGGGGCCTGCCGGTCGTGCAGTGGTCGGGGAAGCCCGCGAACACGAAGGCAAGGCGCCGCGACACGTCGACGGAGGCCGGATAGCCGGCCGCATCGGGCTTGGGATAGTTGGGAAAGCCGGCGTCGGCGTAGACGCCCAGCTTGTCGCGCAGACGGTCGCCGGGCCGGCCGTCGTCGTAGGTGCCGATGATGTTCACGGGGTGCGTGTGATCGCCGGCCACGATGATCAGGGTGTCGTCGCGCCCGGCGGCAAACGCCTTGGCCACCGCCACCGCATTGTCGAGCATGATGGTGTCGTAGACGGCACGCTCCCAGTCGAGGGCGTGGCTGTACTTGTCGATCAACCCGGATTCCACCATCAGCACGAACCCGTCGGGCTTGCGCGACAGCACCTCGATGGCCGTCCGCGTCTGCTCGGTGAGATCGGGCTGCTCGGGATAGGCGGGCACCGTCCCCTTCTTCAGGACGAGGCGATCGAGCGCGCCGTCGAGGTTGCCGGGGTGGAACAGGCCCAGTAGCCGCGTGGTGCCGGCGTCGGCCGCCGCGGCCTTCATGTCGGCGGCGGTGGCGGCAAACCGGTAGCCGGCGGCCTTGAACTTCTCGAGGTAGTTCTCCTCGTCCCGGCGCTTGCCCGCCTTGTCGGACTTCGGCAGGAAGAATCCGCTGCCGCCGCCCAGCACGACGTCGGGCCTGGCCTCGTAGAACATGCGCACGATCTCGTCGTAGTCGCTGCGGCGGCGCACGTGCGCCACCATGGCGGCCGGCGTCGCATCCTCGATCTCGGTGTTGGTCACGACGCCGATGCCGGTGCCCGGGCTGCGGCGCCTGACGAGCTCCGTGACGGTCTCGACCTTGGGGTGGGCCAGCCCGTCCTTGTTGCGCGCGCAATAGACGCCCATGGCATTGACGCAGGACTTGTGGCCGGTCGTGTAGGCGCTCATGGAGTTGGCGGAATCGGTGACCAGCGAGTCCGTGCCCGAGGTCGATACCAGCGCCATGTGGGGCATGTCGTCGATCGCCAGCTCGCCGCCGTACCGGCCCTCTGCGATGCCTTTCGAGAGGATGCGGGCGGCCGTCCGGTGCGCGAGCGACAGCCCGTCGCCGATGAACAGGATCACGTTGCGCGCGCGGCGCGGCGGCGTGGCGAACACCTCCCAGGTGGTGGACTGCGTTCTGTCGCCGGCCGTTGCAACCACCTGATAGCTGCCGGGCTCTGCGAGGGCGACCTCGCGAATCCAGTAGGCGGTGTGATCCTGCCCCTCCTCGTTGACCTCGATGGCTGCCGCCTTGCCGAAGGCCTGCGCCGCATCGCGCCCGTTGACGGTGACCTTGATGTCGGCCGCCGCCACGCCGCCCGGGAACTCGACCTTGAAGTCGAACCGCGCCCCGGCCAGGATTTCGGCGCGGGAGAGCGGATAGATCGTCTGCGCCGCAGCCGGTGCGGACGCTGTCAGCGATGCGAAGAGAAGACAGGCAAGGGCGCGACGTGTCGTCATCTGCTTATCCCCAAGGTCGGCTGCGCGATTGCGAGGGACATTAGAACGCGGCTGATGACGGTCGCGTGACAGCCACCGGCGCCGGCGTGGCATGACTCTCCGCGACCGCGCTCGATCGGCATACAGACTCTCCGGCACGATGGGCCAGCCCGGCAACTGCTCGCCAGCGGGGAGGCGAGAAGCAGCCGCCGGGCCGGCCTCCGATCGGACGCTGTTGAAGGCGGACCGCGTCCGAACCAACCGGCCGCCCCGGCCCGACGCGGGGTACTGCTACGCAAACGCTCGGGCCGTGCAGCCTTGACCATGTTCACCTCCGGCATCGGCATGCGCCGTGCCGGTGTGAGCACCCTGCCCGCCTACTGCATCACTGGCATGACAGCCGGAGGCCTGTGGAGAATGCCTCCCGACGAGCACTCGCACGGCGGGCGAACGGATCCCCCGTCGATGCCTTCTGCAGTGCCGCGGCAGGGATGCGCGGGGGCCGATTGCCAAGTTGCGGCACCGCTTGTATGGGAGGGCGGGCGCCGCATTTCGCGCAGCCCAACCGCAGCCCCCTGGCATTGCCCACGCGGGGCGACTATCTCATTCGGCGCGCCAGCGCCGGCCCGGACGTCGTCCGCTCCGGCCGGATTGCGGCTTGGTCAGGATCATTCGAGAAGGAATGCAATGCGCGGATTCAAGGAGCAGGACCTGAAGGAGCGGCTTGCCCGCGCCGCAGAAGCGAGACAGAAGGCGCTCGAGAAGTTCAAGTCGCGACCAGGGCCCGATGATCCGGCGGTTGCCGCGCGGGCGGCGGAGCGCAAGGCCGTAGCAGAGGCGCGCGAGGCCCGAGAGAAGGAGCGCGCGGAGATCAAGGCGCGCGAGGCGGCCGAGCGGGCCGAGCGCGAGGCGAAAGAAAAGGTCGAGCGCGAGGCGCGCGAGCGGCGCGAGGCTATCGAGAAGGTCATTCGCGAGGCGGCCGAGGCAGCGGAACGCAAGGCCGAACGTGACCGGCGCTATGCGGCGCGCAAGGCACGGCAGATGAAAAGGTAGCCAAGCTGTGCCCCCGGCGATCCTGATCAACATCGATGTCGATGATCTGGATCGGGCGGCCGGGTTCTACACGAATCTGCTGGACGTGCGGATCGGCCGGCGCTTCGGCGCAGCCGGCGTCGAGCTCGTCGGCGCTGCTGCCCCCATTTATCTGCTGGTGAAGCAGGCGGAGACCGCTGCCAGCGTTGCCAGCGGCGAGCGCCGCAGGTACGGGCGCCACTGGACACCGGTCCATCTCGATTTTGCCGTCGCGGACCTGGACGCTGCCGTGGCCGCGGCCCTCGCGGCCGGCGCCACCCAGGATAGTGCGGCCGAAACGCACGCGTGGGGGCGGATCGCCCACATGGCCGATCCGTTCGGGCACGGCTTCTGCCTCATCCAGTTCCTCGGGCGCGGGTACGACGAGGTCGCGTCCTCATAACAGTCCCGCACAACCAAGGGTATGCAATCCGCCCGCTTTGCATTAAATTTGCTGTTTACGCACAAATAGTGCTTTCCAAGGCATGCAATCTCCGGTAGTATGCCATATTGTAAGGTTGCATTAAGGAGATATGCAAATGGCTATGCGTCACGATCACGGCTTCCGGGGCGGAGAGACGCCCGTCGTTCACCCGATGACCAACACCGGCATCACCATGTGGGACGTCGGCGAGATGATCTTCGGCAGGGGAATTCCGTCCAACGCAGGGTTCGAGACCGAAGGCGTCGTCTGCTTCGACACGCCCTTCGGCCGGGTCTGCCTCAATCTCAACGTTGCCGACCTCAGGAAAAACGAGGGCGAGGCGCGAAAGCTGACCCTGCAGGACGCGCTCCAGGAGGTGCTGAGCCGCCCCAGGATCAAGGGCATCTGCTTCAGGGTCTGCACGCCGATCGGCTGCTTCGAAGTCTGCCCGTAACGGCCGAGCCGTAGCGACAAGCCGGCGCCGGGGAGCCTCGGCGCCGGAAACCGGCGAACGCCGCGCCCTATCCCTCCTGCTCCTTCTGAAGCCTGGCGTCCTTCTCCGTCGCCCGCTTCAGCGCCGGCCGCTGGCTGAGCCGGGCAATGTAGGCCGAGAACTCCGGCCGCTCCGGCAGCAGCTTGAACATGGTGCCCCAGCGCAGGCCGGAGCCGATGACCACGTCGGCCGCCGTGAACTGCTCCCCGAGCAGATAGGGCCTGGCGGCTGCGGTGGCCTTGGCCAATACATCGACCACGGTGTCGAAGTCGCCGAACCCCAGAGCCGCCCGCGGCGGCGCTTCCTTGCGGGGAAAGGCGCGCTCGGAGACGGCCGGCTCGACGCAGCTCGGCCCGAAGAACAGCCACTTGAGATAAGTGCCGCGCCTGGGGTCGCCGATGGGGACGTTGAGCCCGGCGCGTGGAAACTCGTCCGCCAGGTAAGTGCAGATGGCGGCGGCCTCCGTGACGATGGCGTCGCCGTGGCGCAGTGCGGGCACCTTGCCCATGGGGTTGACGGCCAGGTACTCGGGCCTGAGGTTCTCGCCCTTCTTGAAGCTGACGAGGTGGATGTCATAGGGCTCGCCGAGCTCCTCCAGCATCCAGTGCACGATCGAGGAGCGGGAGGGCGCGGCGTGATAGAGGGTGAGCTTGGCCATGGGCATGCTCCGATGTGATCAACCTGGGGAGCTGTGTAAACGCAGCTAGGCTCGGATTGTGGCGCTGGGATGGGCGCCGCCGCTGCCGCAACCCCATACGCCGAAGCGGCAAAGGCTCTGTCGATCGTCGCCAGGACATATCTTCAGCAGAGCCCGGGGCGGCGAGAAGGCGATCGAACGGCCCGCGTCGTCTGCTTGGCTGATTTTGTCTCGTCCGCCGTGCGGCCGCTCGCTCATTGTCCCTGCCGTACGCCATCCCACCACGCGCAGGTGCCGACGCCGACCTCGTAGTTGCCCTGCATCACCTGCACCGGCTCGCGCAGCCCGTCGGCCGCGGCCTTGGCGCGCATGGCCCGGGATTGGGCGAGCTGGTCGGCGGGCAGCCAGGTGCGGTCGTGACCCCACAGGCTCGGGCCGTAGGTCATCTCCACCGGCTGCCACGTCGCGGGATTGATGGAGCGGCCGCCCCAGCCGTACTCGACCATGAAGTCGTTGGGCGTGCGCGCGTAGAACGAGGTCATGAAATCGTTGGTGTGGCGCCCGAGCGTCGTGCTGATGCGTCCGGGCTCCGCGGTGGCGATGTCGTAGGCCTGGCCGACGTCGTCGAGGCTCATGAGCTCCATCATGATGTGATGGATGCCGTCGCGCCCCGTCTCGATCATGGCCAGGCTGTGGTGGCGCGGATTGACGTGGAAGAAGTAGGCCTTGAACGGCTTCAGGATGTAGTCGCTGAGGCCGAAGCCCAGCACGTCCTGGTAGAACCAGCGCATATCCTCGACGCTCTTCACGTGCAGCACGACGTGGCCCATGCCGAGCGTGCCGGTACGAAAGCCGGAGATCGGACGGCCCGGCACGAACGCCTCGGCGGCGGTCTCGGCGCCGTGAAAGGCTTCGAGCCTGGTGCCGGCGGGGTCCTGGAAGGCGATGGCGTCCTTCACGCCGCGCAATGCGGCGGCTGCCGCATCGAGCCGCCGGACCGGCACCTTGGCGGCCTCGAGCCGCCCCGCCAGGGTGTCCAGATCGGTCGCGCTGCCCACCTCCCAGCCGAACGCGCTGGGCTCGGTCTCCTCCGCCGTCACGACGATGCGCTGCTTGCGGTCGTCCATGCGGAACTTGACGGCGTGCCGCGTGCGCTCGACGAGCTGCAGGCCCAGGAACTTCGGCCCGTACTCTGCCCAGTCGTCGATCTTGTCCGAGCGCAGACTGGCATATCCGAACGCGTCGATCGGCATGGCGTGTGCTCCTGCTCGCGGTGCGCCTCGTCCATCTTGCGCCTGCCGGTCCGCTCGCGCAATCGCTCAGCCCAGGTGCGGAAGCCTAGGGGGCACGTCTAGGCGGGCGCAGGCGTATCGTGCGGCCGTTCGCACCAGAACAGATACATGTTCTCGAACAGGGACGGCGCTTGCGCCTCGAATTTCGCCCACGTCTCCAGCAACCCGGGCCACGTCTCGCGGGGGTGATGCTGGAAGAAGGCGGCCTGGGCGGCCTTGGGGAGCTGGAAACCTCGAAACTGCAGTCTCTCCGCGGCCAGGAAGGCGGCGATCTGCGCCAGATCCAGGGTGTGCTCGGTGACATGGAGCAACAGGTCGCGGAACGACTTGGCGTCCCAGAAATCCACGAACTTTCGCGCGTCGCGGGCGACAGGGTCCTCGCGATCGAGGAGCGTTCGCCGATAGGCGCGGAGCGCTTCCTCACCGCAGCCGGGGCCCGGGAAGCCGGCCTCGCCGCGGAGCGCCGCCAGGCTGCGACGCGCCGTGGCGCTGTAGAGGCCGACGCGCATCAGCCCACCGGGGGCCAGGCACTTGAGGAGCTCTCTCCAGCCTGCGAAGGGATCGGCCATGTGGTGCAGAACGCCGACAGCCTCGATGAGCTGGAAACGCCCGGCGAACTGCGGGCCGAAGGTCTCGGCCTGCTGCAGGTCCCCTTGCGCGAACGCGATGTTGCCGACGCCAAAGGCCTCGGCCATGCGGGCGGCGTAGCCAAGGCTCGCCGCCGAAAGGTCGATCGCCAGCATGCGGGCGTTGGGCCCGTAGTTGATGGCCGACTGTATGGCCTGCAAGCCGGTGCCGCAGCCGGCGATCAGGACCTCGAAGGGTTGCGCCATGAAGGTGGTCGCGTCGCGGCCGAGGAAATGCGCTAGCGTGGCCTGGTAGTTCCGCTGCACGACCATGCTCGACCAGCGCGGGTAGGGGCTCGCCTCGTAGAACTGCGCGACCTTGCGCGAGGTATCGTCGGCAATGACGCCGAGCCGGGATAGGCCGCGTGCGCGCTCGCGCTCGTCCCGCTCGGCGGCCAGCCGCTGCATCAGCGTTTCGCGGAGGGCAGAAGGCTCGACGCCGGCGAGTGTCTCGGGCGATG
>DATFCC010000433.1:0-14091 GCA_035253505.1 Hyphomicrobiaceae bacterium | reverse complement strand
CTGCGCGACCGGCCGGCGCCATGGGGTCCGCGCCCTGCCGCGCAGACCCGGTAGCGTGCGCGCGTCCCGCACGGCCCGGTGCGGGACCCGGGGGCTACACCACCGGCGTGAGGCCGCCGTCGATGTTGATGGCGGTGCCGGTGACGTAGGAGCCCGCGTCGGAGGCCAGGAAGAGGGCCATGTTGGCGAACTCCTGGGCCGTGCCGACCCGGCCCATCGGAATGCGCTTGCCCATCTCGGCGTAGAAATCCTCCAGCGAGCGGCCCTTGCCCTCCTTGGCGTGGCGCACTTCCCACTGGTTGCTCTCGATGTTGCCCACGAGCAAGCCGTTGACGAGCACATTGTGCGGCGCGCCCTCGCCGGACAGAATTTTGGTCAGCGCCATGCCCGCCGCCCGCGTCACGGCCGTCGGCGCACCGTTGGGCTGCGGCGCCTTGGCGCCGGTGTTGAGAATGTTGATGATCCGCCCCCAGCGGCGCGCCTTCATGCCCGGGAACGCCAGCCGGCACAGGCGGATGGCGGCAAAGACCTTCAGATCGATGTCGTGCTGCCACAGCTCGTCGGTGATCTCGACGAACGGCCCGCGCTGCGACGTGCCGGCGTTGTTCACCAGCACATCGATCTGACCGAAGGCCTTGTCGGCGGTCTCGTAGGCCTTGCGGCAGCCTTCAGCTGTGCCGACATCGGCCGCGACCGTCACCACCTTGGTATTCTTGGCCGCCGCCGCGATGACCGAGCGCGCCGCGTCGAGCCCCTGCTGCTGGCGGGCGACGACGGCGACGTTGGCCCCGGCCTCCGCAAAGCTGCGGGCAATGGCGAGCCCGATGCCCTTGCTGCCTCCGGTGACGATCGCGTTACGGCCATTCATGCGCAGTTCCATATCTGTCCTCCCGGTCGCGCGGTGCGATCCATCGTCAGCTAAGCACTTCCTGGTTGATCACGTTCTCGCGGATCGGCTTGCCGTCGAGCGCGCTCAGGATGTTCCTGGCGGTCTGCAGGCCCATGCGGTCGAGTGATTCCTTGGTCACGCCCGCCATGTGCGGGGCGCTGATGACGTTGGCCAGCTTCAGCAGCGGATTGTCGGGCTGCACCGGCTCCTTCTCGTAGACGTCGAGGCCGGCGCCGGCGAGCTTGCCGCTGGTGAGGGCCGCGTGCAGCGCCGGCTCGTCGATGATGCCGCCGCGTGCCGTGTTCACCAGGTAGGCGGTCGGCTTCATGCGCGCGAGCCGTGCCGCATTGAACATGCCGACTGTCTCCGGCGTCTTCGGGCAGTGGATCGTCACGAAGTCGGCGCGCGGGAGGGCAGCATCGAGGTCCGTTACCGGCTCGCAGCCGGCGGCCTTGATGTCGGCGGCGGGCTTGTAGGGGTCGAATACGAGCACGTTCATTTCCATGGCCTGGCAGCGCTTGGCGCTGCGCGTGCCGATGCGGCCGAAGCCCACGACAAGCACGGTCTTGCCGTAGAGGTCGACGGGCACCGCGCTCATGCGCTTGTTCCAGTCGTTGGCTTGCACCATGGCGTTGAGCTCGGCGCCGCGCTTGGCGAGCGCCATCATCATGAACATGGCCTGCTCGGCGACCGAGGGCGAGTTGGCGGTGCCAGCAACCATCAGCGGGATCTTCCGCTTGGTCAGGGCCGGCACATCGACGGCGTCGTAGCCGACGCCGATGCGCGCCACCACCAGCATCTCGCGTGAGGCGGTGATCTCAGGCTCGCCGAACGGCGTCACGCCCAGCGCCACGCCGTTGACCGGCGCGTGGGTTTGCAGCAGCGCCCGGAAATCCGCCGACGTGATGGTGTTGGGAAACTGCACAGCCTCGATGTCGCCGCGCTCCTTGAACAGATCCCACCCGACCTTGGCCATCGACTGCGTGATCAGCAACTTCTTCTTGTTGGTGGCCATTTCCATCCCCGTCTCGCGAACGCTGAACGATCACCTTAGAGCACCTTCCCGGACCCGTCATGCACGCGCGACCGGTCCGCGTCCCTTACTTCGCGCATATCACCTCCGCGGCCCGGCGATCCGCGTCCCGGCTCTGCGCTGCGCTCCCGCCGGGGTGAGGTCGGGGGCGCGATGCATCCTCCACCAACGGCCATCCCGGAATTCCGCGAGCGCAATAATCCGGGACCAGGACCCGCCCGGCAATCCGCTGCCGGCGTGCGACGTATGTAGGGTGCAATAGGCGAAGCCGTATTGCACCGCTCAGATCTGCGCCGCTCGCACGCGGCGCAATACGCTTCGCTATTGCGCCCTACGCCGTCTCCTCAGGCGCAGTCGGCGCAACCAGCACCCGCGGCCATATCGACCTTGGGTACGTGGGGCATCCTCATGGAACCCGCGGAGCGGACCTAGCGCAGGCCGCCGCCAAGCAGATCGCGGGCGATGACATGGCGCTGCACCTCGCTCGGGCCCTCGCCCACGCGGCGGATGCGCATCTCGCGATACCAGCGTTCGAACGGCAGGTCCTTGGTCATGCCGTAGCCACCGTGGATCTGCATGGCGCGATCCACCACGCGGCCGCCGGCTTCGCTCGCCACCAGCTTGGCCATGCCGGCCTCCATGCGGTAGGGCTGGCCGCTGTCGGCCTTGTGTGCGGCGGCCAGCGTCAGCCACAGGCTGGTGCGGATGTCGATCTCGTTGTCGACGATCATCCACTGCACCGCCTGCCGGGTTGCCAGCGGCGCGCCGAACGTCTCGCGCTGCTGGGCGTAGTCGATGGCCAGCTCCTGCGCTTTCACCGCCACCCCGATGCAAGCCGCCGCGTAAGGAATGCGCTGCCGCGTCAGGCGGTCGTTGGCGATCGCGAAACCCCTGCCGACCTCGCCCAGCACATTGCTGTGCGGCACGCGCAGGTCCTCGAACTGCAGCTCGGTGGCATAGTTGGACGAGCGCAGGGTGTGCACGATGCGGCGCACGTGAAAGCCCTTCATATCGGTGTCGACGATGAAGCAGGTGATGCCGCCGCGCCCCTTCTCCGCATCGGTGCGCGCGAACACCAGGCCGAAGTGCGCCCGATCGGCCCCCGAGATGAAGACCTTGGAGCCGTTGATGACCCAGTCGCTGCCGTCCTTCACGGCACGGGTGCGGATGGCGCGCGCCGGGTCGCTGCCGCCCGAGGGCTCGGTCAGCCCGAAGAAGCCCCGCTTCTCGCCGCGCAGCATGGGGTACAGGTATTTCTGCTTCTGCTCTTCGGTCGCCTCGTAGAGCTGCGCGAGGCCAGCGGTGCCGAACACGCCGTAGCACGGCGCATAGAGCCCGGCCCGGTGCTGTCCCATCTCCACTGCCATCAGCGTGCGCGTGACGAGATCGACGCCAGCGCCACCGTACTCGGCCGGGATGTCGAGCCCCCAGAAGCCCATGGCGCGCACCATCCCGGTGAGGCGCTCGAAGTCCTCGCGCGGCAGCTCGCTGGCATCGGGGTCCAGCTTCGCCTCCAGCGGCACGATCTCCTCGCGCACGAAACGGCGCACGGTGGCCACGATCTGGCGCTGCTCTTCGGTGGGTTCGAGGTTCATGGGTGAGAGGGTCCTTGAGAAGGCAGTCGGCAATTGGCAATTGGCAATAGGGGCAAGGCGCGTCTACTCCCTACCGCCTATCCCCAATTGCCTTTTTTCTACAGCGGGCTCAGCCGGCCGAGCCGTACCGGCGGATCGGCGGCATTCATCTCCGGCAGCGATCCGTGGTCGGCCACGTGCAGCATCAGCAGCTCCAGATAGCGCGTGGTGTACTGCTGGTTGACCTCGTATCTGAACCGGGTGGCGCCCGCCGGGCGCTCGCGCACCATGCGCTCGAGCTCGCTGCGCAACCCGAACAGGCTGCGGCCGCCGGCAAAGCCGATCGAGACCACGCGGCCGTCGGCATCCGCAAGCTGGTACACGCCGAGCTGGCCCGGCAGCGACCCAACGGCCTCCGCCGTCAGCTCGATCCAGGGCTTCTCCAGGCGAATGGCCATCCCTCAGCGCCCCTGGAAGCTGGGCTTGCGCCGCGCCAGCCGCGCCCCCATGCCCTCCTGCGCATCCTGCGACCGGCGCACCTCCTCGACCATGGCGTCGATGTCCTCGTGCGCGATCTGGTCGCGGAATGTCATCTCGCGCACAATCAGCGCCTTCATCGCCTTGAGCGACAGGGGCGCATTGTGCGCCAGGCGCTCGACCACGGAGCCGGCGACACGCTCCAGGTCAGCCGGCTCGGCGACGTGGGAGATCACGCCGAGGTCATAGAGGCGCTGGGCCGGCAGCGGATCTCCAAGCAGGAGGATGCGCCGCGTCGTCACCGGGCCCGCCACCTCGAGCAACTTCTTGGCGAGGAACCAGCTCGGCGCCAGGCCGATCTGGGCGAGCGACATGCCGAAGCGGGCAGCCGTGCTGGCCACCACGAGGTCGCAGTGCAGCGCCAGCTCGTTGCCGCCGGCAATGGCATCCCCCTGTACGACCGCGACGACCGGCAGGGGATAGGTCTCGATGGCGTGCAGCATGGCTTCGATGGGGGAGGCATCGGCGGGGCGCGCCGAGCGCTCCTTGAGGTCCAGCCCGGCGCAGAACACCGGCCCCGCCGCCCGGATCACTGCGACCCGCTCGCTGGCCGAGGGCCTTTCCGTAAAGGCCGTCTTCAACTGCGCAATCATCTCGGCGTCGAGCGCATTGCGCTTGTCGGCCCGGTTCAGGAGCACATTGCGAACCGCACCATCGACCTGCCATTCGACCTTCGCCATGGTTCCTCACTCGAGCTTGACGTTGGCGAGCCGAATCAGCTCCGCACAGCGCCTGGTGTCGTCGGCCAGGTGCTGACCCATCTCCTCGGGCGTCTGCACGGGCAGGGCGACGTTGAGGGCATGGAGCTTCGCCACCATGTCCTCGTTCCTGGCAATCTCGACCATCTTCGTATTGAGCTTCGCAATGATCTCGCGCGGCGTGCCGGCCGGCGCCCAGATCGAATACCAGCTCGGCACGTAGGCCTCGCCGTATCCCACCTCCCACAGCGTCGGCACGCCCGGGAAATCCGGGTGACGCTCGGGATAGCTGATATCGAGAAGGATCAGCTTGCCGGCCTTGACGTGCGGCATCGGGTTGATCTCGTTCATCATCTGCACGTTGTTGGCGAGCAGGTCGTTGAGCGCGTCGGCGCTGCCGCGGTAGGGCACGTGCAGCACGTCGATGCCGGCCACCACCTTCAGCATCTCGATGCGCAGGTGCGAGGAGGTGCCGAGCCCCGCCGACCCGTAGGCGAGCTTGCCCGGGTTGGCCTTGGCGTAGTCGATCATCTCCTTGAAGGTCCTGGGCCCGGCAGCCGGGTGGATGGCGAAGCCGCTGATGAGGTCGCCGACCCGCCCGACCGGCATGAAGCTCTTCACCGGGTCGTAGGGCGTCTTGCGCAGGATGGGCTGCACCGTCAGGGGTGCGCTCGGCGTGAGCAGGAAGGTGTATCCGTCCGGTGCGGCGCGTGCCACGGCCTCGGTGCCGATGATGCCGCTGGCCCCGCCCCGGTTCTCGATGACGAACTGCTGGCCGAAGGCCTGGCTCAGGCGATCCGCCCAAGGCCGGCCGATCAGGTCGCTCGCGCCGCCCGGCGCATAGGGCAGGATCAATTTCACCGGCCGCTCGGGCCAGTCGCCGGCCCACGCGCGAGCCGGGCAGGCGGCAATCACGGCAGCCCCGGCCGTGCCCAGGAACCCGCGGCGATGCATGCCGCCGCCTGGCCTACGCGTGCCGACTCTCATTGCCCCTCGCTCTCCCGGCCGATATGAGCCTAGCGGTCCGATGTGCGCCTGGTTGCCTCAACCCCAGGACTGGTCGCCGTAGGCGCGCATGGAGGTGAGCCGCAGGCGGTCCGCGAGAATGGCGGCGATCGAGCGATAGAGGCGCCCCGCGAACGCCGGGTCGGCCCGGCACATGGCATCGACGGTGCCCGTGTCGATCACCCGCAGCCGCGTCGGCTCGTCGGCAATGACGCGGGCGCTGGTCGGCGTGCCGTCGACGAACGACATCTCGCCGAAGAACTCGCCCGCGCCGAGGATGGCGATCGGGATCATCGCTCCGCGGTCCTGGCGCTCCACGCGCACGGAGCCATCCTCGATGAGGAAGATGGCACGCAAGGGCATGTTCTGATCGAAAACGATCTCGTCGCGCGCCAGCGATCTCACCGGCGCCGCGGCCAGCAAGGCGCCCTCCTCCCCCGGATCGAGGAAGGGCAGAAATCGCGTGGCCGCTGCCGCCGCCACCATGGTCAGCTCCATTCGTGCGGGTTGATCGTCTGCCGCCTGCCGCAATTTGACCACGCCGGGTGGGCTGAGGCAACATTGCCGGGAGCCTGGCTCGGGCGAGCATCAGCGGGTGGTAATCGTGGACGTCTCCAAGTTGAGCCCCGAGGAACGGGCGCGCATCCTCAACCAGTCGCTTGCTCACTTCCGCAATCCGTCCGGCGCCGATCTGCTGAAACGCACCGAGCGCTTCGAGGAGTTCGTCCGCAGCCGGGCCGAGTTCGGCCTGTGGCCCTACTCGCGCGCGCTCGAGCAGCCGAACGGCCCGCATACGACCGTCTCCGACATCACGGCGGCAACGCGCGAGGGTATCAACTTCGCCTCGCAGGACTACCTGGGCCTCGGCCGCCATCCCGCCGTGGCGGAGGCCGGCATCGAGGCCATGCGGCGATTCGGCCCCCACAGCGGCGGGTCCGCCGTGCTGCTCGGCAACACCCGCCTGTCGCTGGAGCTGGAGCGGCATGTGGCGGAGCTGCTCGGCATGCAGCACGTCACGCTCTATCCGACCGGCTGGGCGGCGGGGTATGGCGCCATTGCCGCCTTCGTCCGTCCCCGCGATCACATCGTCATCGACTACATGTGCCACGCCTGCCTGCAGCAGGGCGCCGCGTCGGCGACGCCGCAGATCAGGCACTTCATCCACAACGATGCCGAGGACCTGCGCGCGCGGCTGGAATCGATCCGCGCCAGGGACACCCGCAACGGCATCATGGTGATCACCGAGGGCCTGTTCGCCACGGAATCCGATGCGCCCGATCTGCCCGCCTTCCAGGACGCCTGTCGCGAGTACGGCGCGACGCTGCTCGTCGACGTGGCGCACGACCTGGGTGCCATGGGCCCGGGCGGCGGCGGGCTGATCTCCGCCCAGGGGCTGTTCGGCAAGGTCGACCTCGTCATGGGCAGCTTCGCCAAGACGTTCGCGTCGAACGGCGGCTTCCTCGCCTCGCATTCACCCGCCGCCAAGCAGTTCGCCAAGTACTACGGCAACCCGCACATGTTCTCGAACGCGCTGTCGCCGGTGCAGGCCGCCGTTGCTTCCGAAGCCATCCGCATCGTGCGCTCGGACGAAGGCGATCGGCTGCGCGCTGATCTGGCGCAACGCATCGAGGCCCTGCGCGCGGGGTTCGCAGCGGAGGGAATCACCTGCCCCGGCATCCCCTCGCCGATCGTGCTGGCGCCGTTCGGCAACGACCGCCTGGCGAGCCTAACGTCGCGGCGCATCGCCGAGGGCGGCGTGTTCGTCAACCTGATCGAATACCCGGCCGTGCCCGTCGACCACGCGCGCCTCAGCCTGCAGGTCATGGCAAGCCACGACATGACGCAGATCAGCGAGGCCGTGCAGCGCATCGTCGAGGCGCGGCGGCTGGCCGAAGGCGACCTGAAAGCCTGGCGGTCCACGGCGGGGTAGGCGGCGCCGCCTCCTGCGCCGATCACCCGTGGCTGCGCCGTGAGGATTTCCGGGATTTTCCCAGCCGGCACCTTCCATGGGCGACCCGCTCCGGTGCGTGCTCTGGCCTAGTTCGCGCGCAGCCGCTATATCCTGGCGCGCGAACGCCGTCCGCCAGCGGCGGCATCGCCATCGCCGTCAGGCCCCGTAGCTCAGCTGGATAGAGCACCAGATTCCTAATCTGGGGGTCACAGGTTCAAATCCTGTCGGGGTCGCCAGTGATTTCAACGGGCTGGAGGAGGGCGCTCCACCACATTCTTGCTGCGGAACGCCAGCCCTCGACAAAACACGCCAGCGCCCTCTACGCTGAGCCTCCGCCCGTCTCGCGGACGAGCCCATTCTCTGAGCGAGCAGACGTGGATTCGGGGGAACGTCGGAACTTCTCTCGGCCCGACGGCGTTGCGGCCGGCAGAGGGAAGTCTCATGCCCGAGCCCGATGCCGAACGTTACCGCCGCCTCGCGCGTATCATCCGGGAGGAAGCCAAGGTGGTCTCGGATGCCAACTCCAAGCGTGTGCTGGAGGAGATGGCTGCACGCTACGAGCGACTTGCCGAGCGGATGGACGGCAAGGGCAAAGGGGGCGATCACTGACCCTCCGCTGGACGCCGCTGCATAAGTCTTTGAGACAATATGTTGTTCCCACCGGCGCCTTTGGTTCCATGACGTTCTCTTTACTGATGATGTGTTAACTGTTGTCGCATGCCCGGAACACGAGCTTTGGCGGCGCGGTTGACGGCACATGCGAGCCCAACAGCTATTGAATGGCGGCGTGATCGGGTTGGCCCCCGCTACCGGGCAGGCCGCCAAGGAGGCCTTTGAGCGCGCCTGGATGAGCGTGGCGCACCAGTACGCCGGCGATGCTCAGGCGGCGGAAAAGGCGCGCGTCACGTTGGCGGAATGCGTGCTGGCCGTAACCCGGGATGGCGACACGGACATCGACCAGATCGAGCGGCTGGCCCTCATGATGTTCCGCACGTCCACAAAGAGTTCGCCCGGCCGGGGGTATCAACCGAAGGTGTGATGCAGGGCGGCGTCAGCGGCACGGGCCGCGATTGCCGGCTACCTGGCGGCGCCCAGCCTCTGCAGGCGCGCGGCCGCTTCCTGGGCGCCGAGGTCGCGCGCCTTCTCGTACCACTTGCGCGCCTCTTCCGGATTCGGCTGCAGGCCAATCACCTTGAGCTTTGAGAGCTCGGCGGGATCGTAGGTGCTGGCGAGCGCAATCGCGCTCTGGGCCAGGCCCAGCTCGGCCGCCCGCTCCAGGAACTTGCGTGCCGGGAAGATGTTGCCGCTGTCGAGTTGCTCCATGCCCTTGGCGTGGAGGGCGAGCGCCTTCTCGCGGTCGGCGGACGATCGGGCGGGCGCTGCGGGGCTCGCCTGCTCGACCGGACGGCCGGCCGGCATCGGGGCCGGTGCGGCGGCCGGCGCAGGCGCCGCGATCGTCAGGACGGTGGTCGTTTCCGCCAGCACCTCGCCGTCGACGCTGACCAGAATGATGGCGATGTTGGCGCTGCCTTGCGAGCCGGCAGGCAGGATGACGGCCAGCTTCGACAGCTCGGCAAGCGACACCGCCCAGCTTCCCGCCCCGATCGCGTAGCCGTCCGACAGCGCGACGGTCGGCGGCAGGCCGCGAATGCGAATGAAGCTGTTCTTCGGCAGCTTGCCGGGCGGGCCGACCTCGATGGGCAATGCCGCCCGCGACGCCGGCTCCGCGCGCAGCACCGGAACCGTGCTGATCGAAGGCACGACCTGTTGGGCGCGAGCCGCGGAGACGGCACAGGCGAGACAGACCGCGCCCGCAAGCAGGCCGCGCACAAGGAAGCCGTGGCTGCGGACGATAGGCCGCGCCCGTTGCGTGGGCGAGCCTTGCCCAGGTCGATTGCGCCCGTGCCTCCCGGCTTGCAAGCCGATCACTCCGTGGGATGACGCTTCAATGCAATCGGCCGCCGATCAGGGCCGGCGCGGTTGCTGCTTGGTCCATTCGAGGAACTGCCTGAACAGCTTCTCCTGCTCCGCCGGATTTCCCGGCGCCGCGCGCGCCGCCTGCTCCCGCGCCACCGCCAGATCGATGTTGCTGCCGCGTGCCGCCGTCATCCGGTTCACCATGTCCTGGGCAGGACCGAACCGCGTCCAGCCGGGAATGGTGCCGGCGAGGTTCATTTCTTTCCAGCCGGGCTGGTAGGTCGGCCCCTTGAGCTTCTCGAAGCGCTCGAACAGGTACTCCACGAAGCGCGCGCAGCGCCGGTACCGGTCCGTATCCGGCTTCCAGTTGTAGACCGCGAGCAACGCGGCGACGGCGATGGTCTGCACCGTTTCGCCTTCGGGGATGAGATTGGGATAGTCCTTGGAGGTCAGCTCCGAGGGTATGTAGTAGTCCTCGAACTTCGGGCCGAACTCCACGGGCAGGAAGTGGAAGCCCGGCTCCGGCTTGAACTTGGAGAACAGCTCGTTGGGCTTGCCCACCACATGGACGATGCCGGCGAGCTCGCCCCGGCGCATGGCCTCCAGTGCCTGCGCGTTGTTCTGGAAGACCCGCTCCACCTTGATGCCGAGGCGATCGAAGATGATGCCGCCCGTGTAGTTGGCGGCGCTGCCGACGGTGTTGAAACCGACCTTCTTGCCGGTCAGGTCGGCGAACGTCTTGATCTCGGGTCGCACGTAGACGTGCACCGGGCCGATGAACATGGGAATGACGTAGTTCACCCGCCTCTCGATGCCGGGGATCTTCTCCACGTTCCTGAAGTGATCGAGAACGTCTGCGTAGGTGATCGCGAAATCGACGCCCTTCAGGTAGATCAGGTCGGTGACGTTGCCGACCGCGCCGTAGCTGATGATCGGCAGCACGCGCATGTTGTCGCCGTCATCGAGCGCTTTGCCGAGATCGGCGGCGTATTTGGAGAAGGTGCCCTCGAGCAGTCCTCCCGCCAGGCCCACCGTCCAGTTGTTGATGCGCGCCGCCTTCGCCAGCTCTTCCTCGTTCACCGGCTTGTTGGGGATGGGCACGGCGCGCTTCGGCGCCGCCGTGGCCTGCGCCAGGTTCAACATCTCCAGGACGCTCTGGGCGTGAGCGCCGGTCGGAAGGCAGCAGGCAAGCAGGCAGCATAGGAAAAGATGTACGCGGGTCACGTTCTCGATCTCCCCCCTCTTGGATGACGCCGCCCGTAGACGGCACGCTGGAACCGGCGACCGCTCGGCTGCCCGCAACAGCCTCATGCCCGGACAAGAGCACGTCCTTTTCGTGGCGAAGTTGAGGCGCGCGAATTGCGCAGCAATTCAGCCTGTTGCAAGGCTCCGCGCACAGCCGGTCCGCGGGCTGAGCGTTGCCGTAGCGTCGCCTTGGCCGCAGCGGCGAAAACGGCCGCTCCGCCTCAACCCAGCTCCTTGTGCACGAAATCGACGATGCGCTGCATCGCCAGCGGCGCCGCCCGGGAGTTGGGATCGCGGATGAAGCCGCCTCCTTCCCCCTGATAGAGGGCGAGATCGACCTTGCCGCCACGCTTTGCGTAGCCTGCAACGAAGCGCTCGAGGTCCCGCTTGGGATGCACGATGTCCTCGGCGCCCTGCACATAGAGGACAGGTGGCATCTCCACCGGCTCACCGCGGTCGAGGATGCCGACGGGGTTGCCCTCCTCCATGGCCTCCTCGTTGCCCCAGAACTTGATGTGCAGCGGGATGACGCGGTCGATCTGCTCCGGATAGGTCCCGCGCGCCGCCTGCAGGCCTTTGGCATAGCGGTAGCGGTGCAAAGGATCGATCACCGGCCAGACCATGACCACGGCGGCGACCCCGGCATCGACGTCCGGGTGGCCGGCCAGGGGGATCGCTGCGTAGCGTTTGTCGCGCGGGCGCATGGCTGCCAGCATGGCCTGGTGGCCGCCGCTCGAAATCCCGATCATGCCGACGCGGCCGGGGCGCGCGCCGAACTCGCCCGCCCGCGACTTGAGCCAGCGCGTGGCGTAGTTGATATCGGCGAGCGAGGCCGGATAGGCAGCGGTGGGCGGCATGCGGAAGTCGAGCGCCGCGACGACCACGCCGCTTCTGGCCAGTGCCTCGTTGAACATCGCATCGGACGTGCGGTCCTGGCTGCACCAGGCGCCCCCGTGCAGGTCGATCATCAGCGGGAAGGGGCCGGCACCCTTCGGCTTGAACAGGCGCAGCAGCAGCGGGCCGCTGTCGTGGCGCAGGTATTCGATGTCCTCGACCGAAAACTCGTAGGCCTCGCGCGGGTATGCCGGCTTGGCGGCAGCAGTGGCGGCCATGGGCGTGGTTCCTCCACAAGAACGCATTTGGAGCGGGCAAGCCGCAGTCGGCGTACCTTGCCACGCGCCGGATGTCGGGCAAAGCGCTCATCGCAGCGACGTCGCGATGGGTCGACGTGCGTTCTATTTCGCACGGCCGGGCTCGCGCCGCAGCAGCTAGCCCGGCTTCGCGGCGGCCGCCAGATAGTTGACGTCCGTGTCTGGCCCGAGCGACCACGCGTCCACGATCGGGCTATAGGTCAGTCCCTTGAGAAGGGGTGCATCGAGCCCGGCTTCGCGAAGATAGCGGGTCAATTCGTCGGGCGTGATGAATCTCTCCCACCGATGCGTGCCCACCGGCAGCCAGCGCAGCACGTACTCGCCGCCGATGATGGCCAGCAGATAGGCCTTGACCGTGCGGTTGAGGGTCGACAGCAGCATCTGCCCGCCGGGGCGCACCAGGGCACCGCAGCTCTTCAGGAACGCACCGGGTTCGGGCACGTGCTCCACCACCTCCAGGCACACCACGGCATCGAAGGCCCTCGCCTCGGCTTCCAGGTCCTCCACCTGCCCGAGCCGATATTCAATGGGAAGCCCCTGCCCTTCGGCATGGCGGCGGGCCGCCTCGATGTTCTCGGCGGCCGGGTCGAGCCCCGTCACGCGCGCGCCGAGCCGCGCCAGGGGCTCGCAGATGAGGCCGCCGCCGCACCCCACATCGAGCACGCTCAAGCCTTCCAGCGGGCGCAGGCCTGTCTGCTGTGGGCGCCCGAAGTGGCGCAGCATCTCGTCGCGCAGGAAGGTCAGCCTGGCCGGTCCGATGCGATGCAGCGCGCGGAACTTGCCATTCGCGTCCCACCACTCCGCGGCGAGCCGCGCGAAGCGGTCGATCTCGGCCCCATCGAGGGTCGCTCGAGGCCCGTCGGGAGTGACCTGCTGCATGGCCAATTGGCTCGCCGCGTCGCCAATCTGTCAAGCAGGCCGGTCGGCTGTTGCGGCTGGGCGGCCTTGTGGCTATGAGTACGCGCGTCAAGCCGAGGTAGGGGTCTGTTGCGGGCCTGGCTGGCCCATCGCGAGCTGCGCGGATTGGGACCCCGGGGGCACACGCGGGTCGTCATGTCGTTCCTTGTCATGAAGTTCGGCGGCACTTCGGTTGCCAACCTCGACCGCATTCGCAACGTCGCCCGTCACGTCAAGCGCGAGATCGACGCCGGCAACAGCGCGGCAGTCGTGGTCTCGGCCATGGCCGGCGTCACCAACCAGCTCGTCGCCTGGGTGCGGGAGGCCTCGCCCTTGCACGACGCGCGCGAATACGATGCCGTCGTCGCCACCGGCGAGCAGGTGACGGCCGGCCTGCTCGCCATCGTGCTGCAGGGCATGGGCATCACGGCCCGCTCCTGGCAGGGCTGGCAGATCCCCATCATCACCGACAATGCCCACGGTGTGGCGCGTATCAGGGAGGTGCCGGGCGACCGCATCCGGGCTCGCCTGGAGCAGGGCGAGGTGGCCGTCATCACCGGCTTCCAGGGCATCGAGCCGGAGCGCAACCGCATCTCCACCCTCGGCCGTGGCGGCTCCGATACCAGCGCCGTTGCTCTTGCCGTGGCGGTCAAGGCCGACCTTTGCGACATCTACACCGACGTCGACGGTGTCTACACCACCGACCCGCGCATCGTGCCGCGGGCCAGGCGCCTCGCCAAGGTCTCCTACGAGGAGATGCTGGAGATGGCCTCGCTCGGCTCCAAGGTGCTGCAGACGCGCTCGGTCGAGCTGGCCATGGTACACAGGATGCGCACCCGCGTGCTTTCCAGCTTCGCGGCTCCCGACAGCATCGAGCCGGCACGGCCGGAGACGTGGGACAAGATCGGCACCATCATCTGCAGCGAGGACGAGATCGTGGAGCAGCGTGTCGTCAGCGGCATCGCCTACGCCAAGGACGAGGCCAAGGTCTCCCTCATCAGGGTGGAGGACAAGCCGGGCGTGGCCGCGCGCATCTTCGGGCCGCTGGCCGATGCCAACGTCAATGTCGACATGATCGTGCAGAACACCTCCTCCGACGGCCGGCACACCGATATGACGTTCACCGTCCAGGAATCCGACCTGGAGCGGGTGCTCGACGTGCTGAAGGGTGCCCGCAAGGACATCGGCTATTTC
>DATFCC010000432.1:0-15471 GCA_035253505.1 Hyphomicrobiaceae bacterium | reverse complement strand
GAGGCTTCGCAGCAAACAAGGAGACTCGTCATGGCAAACGCCACTACGCATCCCAACCATCAGCTCATCTCGAGCGAGGACGTCGAAGGCACGAACGTCTATGACATGAAGGGCAAGTCGATCGGCGAGATCGACCACCTGATGATCGACAAGGTCTCAGGGCGCGTGACCTACGCGGTCATGAGCTTCGGCGGCTTCATCGGGCTGGGCCACAGCCACTATCCAATCCCGTGGAGCGCATTGAAGTACGACACCAAGCTCAACGGCTACGTCACCGGCATCACCGAGCAGCAGCTCAAGGACGCGCCGGCCTTCAGCGACGATGCTTGGTCGAACCGGAACTGGGAGACGCAAACCCACGCGCACTACAACGTCAACCCGTACTGGTAAGCCCACGCGGCAGTTCGAAGTGGCGAGACGCACGGCGGTGACCTGCCGCCGTGCGTCTTTGCGCGCGCGGGCTCGCGGCCCGTCTACGTGTCGAGCGACAAGTCGCCCGATTGAATGCGCTTGACGCCGGCCTTCTCCATCGCCGTCCATGCCGCCGCCAGAGACCCCTGCGTATCGATGCCGCGGCAGGCGTCCTCGATGACATAAGCATTGAGCCCGAGCTTGCGCGCATCGTTAGCCGTCCAGGCCACACAGAAGTCGGTGGCGAGCCCCGCCACGAAAATGGTCTCGATGCTGCGACCCTTGAGATAGCCGTCGAGGCCGGTCTTGAGCTTGCCATCCGCCTCGATGAACGCCGAGTAGCTGTCGACCTTCGGGTTGAACCCCTTGCGGATCACGAGCTGGGCGTGGGGGATGTCGAGGTCCCTGCTGATCGCCGCGCCATCCGTGCCCTGCACGCAGTGGTCGGGCCACAGCACCTGGTTGCCGTAAGGCAGCTTGACGGTATCGAACGGTTTCTTGTCGGGGTGGGAGGAGGCGAACGATATATGCCCCGGCGTGTGCCAGTCCTGCGTGAGCACGACGTTCTGGAAGGCCTTGGCGATCTTGTTGATGATCGGGATGATCTCGTTGCCTGCCTTCACCGCCAGGCTTCCTCCCGGCAGGAAGCAGTTCTGCACGTCGACGACCACGAGGGCAGAGTCGGGACCAGGCTTGATCTTGCCTTGGGCCAGAGCAGGCGGCACGAATGCTGCGAGGGAGAAGCCGCCGGTCGCGGCGAGGAACGAGCGGCGCGATAAATCATGCATGGGTGAGATCCCTGCGGTGAGCGGCGCTGGAACTGTCCCCAGCTTATGACGAAGCGGGCATCGCCGGAAGGCCGGCGGTGATATACTTGGTCAGCGACAAGAACCGGGACACGGACGGCATGCCGCTGCACCTGATCAAGCTCTGCGTGGGATGTGACTCCATCGAGGACCTGGCATCCTGGCAGGCGGAACGCCTGAGGCAGCGGCGCCGCGCCGGGGAGAAGAATCCCCGTCTCTTCCATCGCACCTTCCAGATGCCGAAGCGGCGCGCCGAACTCCTCGACGGCGGCTCGCTCTATTGGGTGATCAAGGGCATCATCCAGGTGCGCCAGCCGCTGCTCGACCTCACCGAGGGTACCAAGGAGGACGGCACGCCGTGCTGCATGCTGATCCTCGCCGACGATCTCGTGGCCGTGCGACCCACCCCGCGGCGCGCATTCCAGGGCTGGCGCTATCTCGATGCCGGCGAGGCCCCGGCGGACCTGGGCCGGCGGTCGGCCGGCAGCATCGGCGCCATGCCACCGAAACTCAGGAAGCAGCTGGCGGAGCTGGGGTTGCTGTAATTCTCCCTCTCCCATTCTTCTTGAGAATGGGCAGGGGTTGGGGGTGCGGAGCGACCACAATCGGTGGAGCAACCGTCAGCCCTCTCCGCGCTGAAACGCTCGGCGGAGCGCGGATGAGGCGTAGGGCGCAATAGCGCAGCGTATTGCGCCGCTTGGAGCAGTTCATACCGGTGCAATACGGCTTCGCCTATTGCACCCTACGGCAACGATCTCGGCTGGAGATCATCGCAGCCGGCACCTCGCTTCACTCGTGCTTGCCGTGGCAGTGCTTGTACTTCTTGCCGGAACCGCAGGGGCAGGAGGCGTTGCGCGCCACCTTGCCCCAGGTGGCCGGGTCTTTTGGATCGAGCGCGACCGCGCTGCGGCGGGTCTGCAGCGGCGCACGTCGCTCGGGCTCGCGCATCTGGGGCCGGCTGGCGGCGGCGAGGGCGGCATCGGCCATCGCCAGCTCGTCCTCGCCGGTGTAGGGGTCCGCGTGATGCGCCTGCATCGGCGGCAGCTCGACGGGCTGCAGCAGCTCGTCGTCCTCGGCCGGCACGCCCTGGATGTGCATGAGCTGGCCTGTGACCGCCTCGCGCAGGTTGGCCAGCATGGCCTCGAACAGGTGGAAACCTTCGGATTTGTACTCGTTGAGAGGATCGCGCTGGCCGTAGCCGCGGAAGTGGATCACCTGGCGCAGATGCTCGAGCGTCACCAGATGCTCGCGCCATAGATGATCGAGGGTTTGCAAGAGCACCATCTTCTCGATCTGGCGCATGGTGTCGGGGCCGAACTCGGCCTCCTTGGCCCTGGCCTTCTCATCGACCGCCTTGTTGACGCGCTCGATGATCTCCTCTTCGGCGATGCCCTCTTCCTCCGCCCAGCGGTCGACGGGCAGATCGAGGCCGAACAAGCGCGCGGTTTGCTCCTTGAGCTTCGCCGTGTTCCACTGCTCGGCATAGGCATTGGGCGGAATGCACTCCGTGACCAGCTCGCGCACTACCTGCTGGCGCAGATCGACCACCGTGTCGCTCACGTCCTCGCGGCCCATGATGTCGATGCGGTGCTCGAAGATCACCTTGCGCTGATCGTTCATTACGTCGTCGTACTTGAGCACGTATTTGCGTGAATCGAAGTTGCGCGCCTCGACTTTCTGCTGCGCCTTTGCCAGCGCCTTGTTGATCCACGGATGGGTGATGGCCTCGCCTTCCTGCAGGCCCAGCTTCTGCAGCATGCCGTCCATGCGATCGGACCCGAAGATGCGCATCAGGTCGTCTTCGAGGGAGAGGTAGAACTTGGAACGGCCGGGATCTCCCTGACGGCCCGAGCGGCCGCGGAGCTGGTTGTCGATGCGCCGGCTTTCGTGGCGCTCGGTGCCGAGCACGTAGAGGCCGCCCGCCTCCAGCGCCTTGCGCTTCTTCTCAGCAACCTCGGCGAGCATGTCGACCGACCTGCTCTCGATCAGCTCGTGCATGGCCTGCAGGTGCAGGCGTTTCTCGGCGACGGCCGCCGCAGTAGGAGGCTCATCGGCATCCAGCCGGGCCTCGAGCCAGTCGCGCAGCGCCATGTTGATGTGGTGCTGGGCAAGGCTCCCGGCATCGCCGGCGCTCCAGTGTGAATCGTCCTTGTCGAGCCACTCGCGGCCGGCGCCGTTCGCCAGCTTGTCGGCGATCCAGGCCAGCAGACGGTCGCCATCTTGCGCGGCGCCCTGCCGGCCGGCGCCCTTGTGCACGTCGATATGCTGCCTGGCGATCTCCGCACGCACCTGGGCCACCCTGGTCGGGTTGCGCAGCTCGGCCAGAACGCGATCGCGCTTCCTGTCGATCTCCTTCTGCGCAGGCTGCTTGTTCGCCTTGGACTGCTCTGCCGTCCACGCGCGCATCGTCTCGTCGGCGACCTCGGCGATGCGCACCCTCAGGCGGCTGTCGATCCACTCGTCGCCCTCGCGCAGGCAGTCATCGATCCATTCGACGAGATGCTCATCGTCGGTGGCGCCGGCGGCGCCGTTGAGCTCCCGCTTCGCCACCTCGGCCTTGAGCCAGTCCATGAGGCCGTAGCGGGCGTTGCCACCGAGCTGGATGTCGGTGCCGCGGCCGGCCATGTTGGTGGCAATCGTCACCGTGCCGGGAACGCCGGCCTGGGCGATGATGTGCGCTTCCTGCTCGTGGTAGCGCGCGTTGAGCACCTGGTGGGGGATCGGATCGCCGCTGTTCTTCCTGGCGAGCTCGCCGAGATAGTCGCCCACCCGGTGCAGCTCGGCCTTGAGTTCATCCTCCTTGCCGGGCTTGAGGCTGTCGGCCTGCTTCTTCAGGTAGAGGCCGAGCTCGCGGATGTATTTGCGGTCCTTCAGCAGGCCGGAGAGGATTTCCGACTTCTCGATCGACACAGTGCCGACCAGGATCGGCTGGCCGCGGCGATGACAGTCGGCGATCTCGGCGACGATGGCGCGGCTCTTCTCCTTGAGCGTGCGGTAGACCTCGTCGTGCTCGTCGGTGCGATCGACCGGCCGGTTGGTCGGGATCTCCAGAACGTCGAGCTTGTAGATGTCGAGGAACTCGTTGGCCTCCGTCAGGGCCGTGCCCGTCATGCCGGCGAGCTTCTCGTAGAGACGGAAGTAGTTCTGGAAGGTGATGGAGGCCAGCGTCTGGTTCTCGGGCTGGATCTTGACGTGCTCCTTGGCCTCCAGCGCCTGGTGCAGGCCTTCCGAATAGCGCCGGCCCTGCATCATGCGGCCCGTGAACTCGTCGATGATGATGACCTCGCCGCCCTTCACGATGTAGTCGCGGTCGCGCAGGAACAGCTTGTGCGCCTTGAGCGCCTGGTTGGCGTGGTGCACCACCGTGACGCTCTCGATGTCGTACAGCGAGTTGCCCTTGAGCAGATCGCGCTCGTTGAGGAGCTGCTCGAGCCGCTCGTTGCCGGCCTCGGTGAAGGCCACCTGGCGCTGCTTCTCGTCGACCTCCATCAAGCCCTGCGTCTTCAGCAGCTCCTTGAGCTGCTCCTTGGGGTTGGCGGCCGCGAGCTCCTTCTCGATCTTGTCGTGCTCGGCCACGACCTGCTTCATCAGCTCGTCGACGGCATTGTAGAGCTCGGCGCGATCCTCGACGGGGCCGGAAATGATGAGCGGCGTGCGCGCCTCGTCGATCAGGATGGAATCCACCTCGTCGACGATGGCGTAGGCGTGCCCGCGCTGCACCATCTCCTGCGCGCGCATCTTCATGTTGTCGCGCAGGTAGTCGAAGCCCAGCTCGTTGTTGGTGCCGTAGGTGACGTCGCAGGCGTACTCGGCGCGCCGCTGGTCGTCGTCGAGCTCGTGCACGATGCAGCCGACGGTGAGGCCCAGGAACTTGTAGATGCGGCCCATCCACTCGGCGTCGCGCTTGGCGAGGTAGTCGTTGACGGTCACCACGTGGACGCCGCGGCCGGCGAGGGCATTGAGATAGACGGGAAGGGTGGCGACCAGCGTCTTGCCTTCGCCGGTCTTCATCTCCGAGATCTTGCCCTGGTGCAGGACCATGCCGCCGATGAGCTGGACATCGAAGTGCCGCTGGCCGAGCGTGCGCTTGGCGGCCTCGCGCACGGTGGCGAAGGCGGGCGCCAGCAGGTCGTCGAGCTTGGCGCCCTCCGCGAGCTGCTTGCGGAACGTATCCGTGCGCGCCCGCAGCTCGCCGTCGGTCAGCCGCTCGAGCTCAGGCTCCAGTGCGTTGATGGCTTCGACGCGTGGCCGATAAGTCTTGAGCCGCCGATCGTTGGAGGAGCCGAAGACCTTGGCCGCAAGCGCGCCGATGGACAACATGCGAAGAATTCCTCACATCTAGGCGCCCTGCACGGGCAGGTGCGATAGCCGCGAGCCGAACGGACGAGGATGTTTGCGCCAAGCGCGCGGCAACCGCCGTCCGTAAGCCGAACCGGCGTCGCCTGCAAGTCCCCGCTCCGGCGCAGCATGGTGCAGGAATGTGCCAACCCGCGCGAAGACGCAGCTTGCGAACGGCCGGTCCCGCCGGGCCATGCTTGAGATAAGGACCGGGGGCTGCATTGTCAACGAACCGGGCGGATCGCCGCGCCAGGCCACAGTTCTCCCACGATTTGCTAGGACACAGGCGGCCGTGGCGCATCTGCCGGACGCTCGCCATGATCGATCGTGCCGGCAGCCCCACACCACGCCTTCGATCAAGGACGCCACAAAGTGATCACGATCCACCGCTTGTTTGCGACCGCCTCCGTCCTGCTTGCCATCGTCTGGGTCGCCGTCTGCAGCTCGCCCGGCGTGGCGCAGGATCGCGCCGTTGCCAAGGTCAACGGCAAGGTCATCACCGACGCCGACATCAAGCTCGCCGAAGCCGAGATCGGCAACGACCTGGGGTCCCTGCCCGAGGGCACCAGGCGCCGCGTGCTCGTCGAGTTCCTGATCGAGAACCAGCTCTTCGCCGAGGCAGCCGAAGGGCAGAAGCTCGGCACCAGCCAGACCTTCGACGAGCGCATGCAGTATTGGCGGCGGCGGGCACTGCGCGATGCCTACTTCGACAAGACCGTGCGCGAGAGCATCAGCGACGCGGAGGTCAAGAAGTTCTACGACACCCAGGTCGGCGCGCTGAAACCGGAGGAGGAAGTGCGCGCGCGGCACATCCTGGTCGAAAGCAAGGACAAGGCGCGCGAGGTCTACCAGAAACTGGCCCACGGCAGCGATTTCGCCGCGCTGGCCAGGGAGTATTCCAAGGACCCCGGCTCCAAGGACCAGGGCGGCGAGCTCGGCTTCTTCGCCCGCGGCCAGATGGTGCCGCAGTTCGAGGAAACCGCCTTCAAGCTGAACAAAGGCGAGGTGAGCGAGCCCTTCGAGAGCCAGTTCGGCTGGCATATCGTCAAAGTGGATGATCGCCGGCAGCGGTCGGCGCCGGCCTTCGAGGCCGTCAAGGACAGAGTCATGGCCTCCATGATCCACAAGAGAGCCCAGCAGATCGCGGCAGACTTGAGGGGCAAGGCTCAAATCGAGTACATCGATCCCGAGATCAAGCGGTCGGTCGAAGGCGAGGGCGGGGCCACGCGGCCGAAACAGTAGCGGCCACGGCCGCGCCGCGGGAACGGCACACGCGTTCTGCAGGGAGACAGGTCATGGCCAAGGCGGCGGCGAACGCTTCCCCATTTGCGCCGGCACGCCAGCCGGAGATGCCGCTCGTGCCGGGCGTGCGCCTCGCGGCGTGCGAGGCCGGCATCCGCTACAAGGGGCGGACCGACCTGATGATGGCGGTGTTGGACCCGGGCACGACGGTGGCCGGCGTGCTCACCCGGTCGAAGACCTGCTCAGCGCCCGTGCTGTGGTGCCGCGACGGCCTCAAGGGCGGCAAGGCGCGCGCCCTGGTGGTCAACTCGGGCAATGCCAACGCCTTCACCGGCAAGAAGGGCCGCGAGGCCACGCGCATCACGGCCGAGGCGGCCGCCAAGGCAGTGGGCTGCAGCCCGTCGGAGGTGTTCGTCTCCTCGACGGGGGTGATCGGCGAGCCGCTGGCGGCAGAAGGCTTTGCACACCTCCTCGAGGGCCTCGTGAAGTCGGCCAAACCCGACGCCTGGGAAGCGGCCGCGGGCGCGATCATGACCACCGATACGTTTCCCAAGCTCGTCACGCGCCAGGTCCGGCTCGGCGGCGTGGACGTCGTCATCAACGGCTTCGCCAAGGGCGCGGGCATGATCGCGCCGGACCTCGCGACCATGCTCGTCTACATGTTCACCGACGCGGCCGTGGCGCCCCAGGCGATGCAGGGCATGGTGGCGGCGAGTGCGGACAAGACCTTCAACTGCATCACGGTCGACAGCGACACCTCCACCAGCGACACCGTGCTGCTGTTCGCCACCGGCGCGGCAGCAGCACGCGGAGCGCCGCGCATCGAGGATGCCGCCAGCGCAGACGGCAAGCGCTTCGCGGCTACCCTGCATGAGGTGATGCACGAGCTCGCCATGCTGGTCGTCAAGGACGGCGAAGGCATCTCGAAGTTCGTGACGGTCGACGTCAGCGGAGCGGAGAGCGATGTGGCGGCGCGGCGGATCGGGTTTGCGATCGCCAACTCGCCGCTGGTCAAGACGGCCATCGCCGGTTGCGATCCCAACTGGGGCCGCATCGTCATGGCCGTCGGCAAGAGCGGCGAGGAGGCCGATCGCGACCGCCTGTCGATCACCTACGGCGGTGTGCAGGTCGCCAAGGACGGCGAGCGCGCCCCCACCTACGACGAGAAAACGATCGCCAAATACATGGAAGGTCGGGAGATCAAGATCGGCGTCGATCTGGGGCTCGGGTCAGGCCGCAGCACCGTGTGGACCTGCGACCTGACCCATGAGTACATCTCGATCAACGCCGACTACCGCAGCTAGCCGCGTCTTGCGGGTGCCGGGCCGGGCCGACGCCACTATGCCGCCCCGGCGGCAGAATGCGGCGCGTCAGCTCTTCTTCTTCATGTCCTTCATGCACTTGGCGCGGAACTTCTTGCGCTCCTTGCCGTGCAGGTTCTGCGCGTCGGCCTGCTTGGAGCACTCGATGGATTCTGCGCTGCGGGCCTTGGCCGGCGTCTTGGGCTTTGCCTTCGTCTCCTTGGCGGCGGGCGTCGTGGCGGCCGGCGGGGTCGTGGTCTGCGCGGCGGCGGCGCTGATCGAGAAGAGCAGCGCGGCGGCGGCAAGGGCAAGTTTCTGCATGGGACACCTTCGTCGTTCTCTGCCCCGGTTTGGGCTGCGCCGGGCTAAGCCGCTTCGCATGAACGCGTGCTGAATGGGCCCGCGGGCCGGCCACGGCTTCTTCGGCGGCGAACGCCACAGCCGGTACGGAGCACAGGTCTTTGCGACGGCGTTTGCCATTCGTTAACCTGCACGCCCGTTAGCCGCACCGGCTTGCGGTGTATTAACGTTGGAGCGCTAGCGTGGCAGCCAGCATGGGTCCGGGACTGCTTCTCGTCGCGGCCTGCGCGCTGATCGACGCCGACGGGCGTGTGCTATTGGCGAAGCGCCCTCCGGGGCGGCCGCTGGCGGGATTGTGGGAGTTCCCCGGCGGCAAGGTGGAGGCGGGGGAGACACCGGAGGCCGCACTGGTGCGGGAGCTCGACGAGGAGCTCGGCATCACGGTGGCCCAGAAGTGTCTGGCCCCGCTGACCTTCGCCAGCCACGCCTATGAGGCGTTTCACCTGCTGATGCCCCTCTATGCATGTCGCAAGTGGGAGGGCGAGGTGACGGCGAGGCAGGGACAGGAGCTGACCTGGGTCCGCGCCATCAGGCTTGCCGACTACGCGATGCCGCCGGCCGACGAGCCTTTGAAAGCGATGCTGCGCGATCTGCTGTGAGGCGGGGCGCGCGGCGGCCTTGGGAGAGGGCTCGAGAGATGCTGTGTCTGAGGGACGGGATGCGCTTGTTCGTGCGCGACGAAAGCGGCTCCACGGCCATCGAATACGGCCTGATCGCGCTGCTCGTCGCGGTCGGCTGCCTTGCGGGCCTGAAGGCACTGGGCGACGGCACGAGTGCAAGCTGGGGCTCGACCTCCAACAAGATCACCGGCGCCATGCAGAACGCGGGGCCTTGAGGTTCAGCGCCGCCTCGGCAACGGCGGGACGGTATCGCCTGCCGGCAGCTCCACGGTTCCCAGAGCGTCCGCCAGCCGCACCTTTGCCGTGCCCGGTTGCAGCGGCTTTTGTTGGCCCTCGTGCGGGGCCCACGCCGTCAGCGTGATGATCTCGAACGTGGCGGGCACGCGCCCCCCGGGCAGGCCGTGCCGTTCGCGGTAGATGGCCAGCGCCCGCAGCAGCGTGGATCGGCGCAACGGCGTCCGGCGGCGCGCGCTGAGCGCGTTGGCGGCGCCCATGGCGCGAAGCTCGCGCATCAGCGCGAGGGGGTCGGCATAGGTGACGCGGACGGTCTCGGAATCGACGACCGGCAAGGCGAACCCCGCGCGCTGGAGAAGCGCGCCGAGATCCTGCACGTCGGCAAACGGCGCGACACGGGGGCTGGCCCCTCCTTCGAGCTCCTCCTCGGCCGCCAGCAGCGCCTCGCGCAGCTCGGTCAACGTGGCTCCCCCGAGCAACGCGGCGAGGAACAACCCATCCGGCTTGAGGGCACGCCGCACCTGGACCAGGGCCCCCGGCAGGTCGTTCACGAGCTGCAGCGACAGGCCAGAGGCGACCAGATCGAGCGACAGATCGCGGAACGGCAGGGCCTCCTCGCTCGCCTGCACGCATGGGCCGTCGCACTGCGCCAGGAGCCGCCATGCCGCTTCCATCTCGACGACGACCTCGATGCCCGGCATTTCTCGCAGCCGCCGCCCGAGCAGCCCGTGATAGGCGCCGAGGCTCACGGCAACGGGAAAGCGCCGCTGCACCACACCCAGACGCTCCACCAGATCGTCGGCGCATCGCGCGAGCAGGAATTCGTGGGCCCGTGCGCCAGATGCCGCGCGGTCGCGGCGGCGCACCAGCAAAGCGCGGTCGAAAATGTCGTGGGCGGCGGTCACTTGCAGAGTCATAGCGGGGCAGCCGCCCGCCATCCAGCCGTGCGCGCCAGGCTGCGGGTGACGCGTCGAGCCGGGCACCGTAGGATCGGTGCCCGAGGGGGAGCGATGGCGCTGCCACACCCGATCCAGGACAGGCAACGCGTGGGGCTGCGCGGCTTTGCGGGCTGGACGCTTGGGGCCGGCGCCGATCTCATCGTGCCGCCCTGCTGCCTCGTCTGCCAGGCGCCGCTGAGCGCGCACCATCTGCTGTGTGCCGCCTGCTGGCGCGAGGTGCACTTCATACGCCCGCCACTCTGCGATGTGCTGGGCGTGCCCCTGCCCTTCGACACCGGCGAGCGCATGGTCTCGGCGGCCGCGGCGGCGCGGCCGCCTGCCTACGATCGCGCCCGGGCCGTGGCTCACTACAGCGGGGCCATGCGCGCGCTGGTGCACGGCTTCAAGTATGCCGACCGGCACGACGCGCGCGTGCTGTTCGGGCGCTGGCTGGCCGAGGCGGGAGGCGATCTCCTCGCCGATGCCGACCTGCTGGTGCCGGTCCCGCTCAACCGCTGGCGCCTGTTGTGGCGGCGGTTCAACCAATCGGCCATCCTGGCCCAGGAGCTGTCGCGGCAGACGGGCGTGGCACTGGAGCTTCGCCTGCTGCGCCGCGTAAGGTCGACGCGCACCCAGGTGGGCCTGACGCGCGACCAGCGCCAGCGCAATCTGGCAGGGGCGCTGCGCGTTCCGGATCGCTACCGCCGCCGCCTCGAGGGACGCAACGTGCTGCTCGTCGACGACGTGATCACCACCGGCGCGACCGCGGAAGCCTGCGCCCGCACACTCAAGCGGGCCGGCGCGGCGCGCGTGGACGTGCTGGCGCTGTCGCTCGTCACGGGCGAGGCGGTGATCGCCGCATGAGGCGGCGCGATCACGGCATGGGCAGGGCTTCGTGCTCCTTGAGCACCCGGCTTCCGTCGATGTCCTGCTCGACCAGCTTGACCCGGTAGCCCCAGAGCTGCGCCAGATACTGCAGCGTGCGCTCGGCCTCCGTCTTCTCGAGCAGAACGCCGTTGCGCACGCGGTGCGTCAGCACCAGGCGTCGGCTGCCGGACAGGTCGGCATCGGTGACCTGCAGGTCGGGGTCCTGCGCCGAGACATCGTAGTGGCGCGACAGCCGGCGGCGGACGTCCTTGTAGCCTTGCTCATCATGGATGGCCTTCACCTCCATGTGGCCTTCCTTGGAGTCGTCATTGACGGCAAACAGGCGGAAATCACGAATGAGCTTCGGGCTGAGGTACTGCAGCACGAAGCTTTCGTCGCGGAATTCGGCCCAGGCCTGGCGCAACGCACCCATCCAGTCGTCCGAGCCGGCGAGATCGGGGAACCAGTCGCGGTCTTCCTGCGTCGGCTCAGTGCAGATGCGCCGGATGTCGTTCATCATGGCGAAGCCGAGCGCGTAAGGATTGAGCCCGCTGAAGCGGCGATCGTTGAAGGTCGGCTGGAAGACCACCGATGAATGGGAATGCAGGAACTCCAGCATGGTCCCGTCGGTGAGCTGGCCGCGCTCGTAGAGCCGGTTCAGGATCTCGTAGTGCACGAAGGTGGCGCAACCCTCGTTCATCATCTTGGTCTGGCGCTGCGGGTAGAAGTACTGCGAGAGAAGCCGCACGATGCGCAGCAGCTCGCGCTGCCAGTCCTCGAGCTTGGGAGCGTTCTTCTCCAGGAAGTAGAGCAGGTTCTCCTCGGGAAGGCCCAGCCGCCGCTGCTCGCCCTCCGAGCCTGCCGCGGGATCGGCGGTACCCTCCTTGGTGATCTCCGGAAGCGTGCGGTAGATGTCGTCGTAGGTCGCCTCCTCGTGGGCACGCCGGCGCGCGGCCTTCTGCTGCTCGTGCTTGGCGGCGTTGCGCGGCCGCGGACGCAGATCGCGGCTGACGCCCTGGTTCATCAGGGCGTGGGCGGCGTCCAGCGTGCTTTCCACCGCATCCTGGCCGAACCGCTCCTCGCACTCGGCCACGTAGTTCTTGGCGAAGCTCAGGTAGTCGATGATGTGGTCGGGCTGGGTCCAGAGCTGAAACTGGTAGTTGTTCTTGAAGAAGTGGTTGTGGCCGTAGGCCGCGTGCGCGATGACCAGCGCCTGCATGGTCATGGAGTTCTCCTCCATGATGTAGCTGATGCAGGGATCGGCGTTGATCACCAGCTCGTAGGCGAGGCTGCGCATGCCCTTCTTGTAGTAGGCCTCGTCCTGGGCAAAGCGCTTGCCGAACGACCAGTGCCGGTACATCAGCGGCATGCCGATGGAGGAGTAGGAATCGAGCATCTGCTCGGCGGTGATGACCTCGATCTGGTTGGGATAGATATCGAGGCCGAGCTCGCCCAGCGCGATGTCGCCCATCACGTCGTGGACTTTCTGGATCAGCTCGAAGGTCCACTCCGGCCCGTCGAACAGGGGGCGCATGTTTCCCCGGCGCCGCGGCAGCTTTCTCGTCTGGGTGGTGGCCAACGGATGCGCCTCCCTCAGGCTGCGGCAGTGTCGGACGAGAAAAGGTCGTGGAACACCGGAAAGATGTCCTCCGGCGATGCCACCCGCCGCATGGCGAAGTTGCGGCGCCGCTTGGCGACCTCCGCGTAGCCCTGCCAGACGGGCGTCTCGATCGTATCGTTGAAGCGCTCGCCGTGCGCCGTCTCGATGTAGGCGAAATACTGGCACACCGGCACGATCTCCTCGTTGAGCAGCTGCAGGCAGCGCGGCATGTCGTCGTGGAAGTTGTCGCCGTCCGAGGCCTGCGCGGCGTAGATATTCCAGTCGGCAGGTGAGTAGCGCTCGCGCACGACCTTGAGCATCTCGTCGAGTGCGGTGGAGATTACGGTGCCCCCGGTCTCGGTGCCGCGGAAGAACGTCTCCTCGTCCACCTCCGCGGCCGTCGACGTGTGGCGGATGAAGACCAGGTGCACCTCGCGGTAGTAGCGCGTCAGGAACACGTGCAGCAGCATGAAGAAGCGCTTGGCGAGGTCCTTCAGCGGCTCCGTCATCGAGGCCGAAGCGTCCATCAGGCAGAACATCACCGCCTGGGTGGTGGGCTTGGGCACGCGGTCGAAGCGGTTGTAGGCGAGATCGATCGGATCGATGTAGGCGATGGTCTTGCGCAGCCGGATCTTGTGCTCGAGGCGCGAACGCAGCTCGGCGATGCGCTTGCTATCGGGCGGCGTCTCGGCCTCCGCCGCGGCAAGCTCCTCCTCGAGGCGCTTCACCTCGGCCTCGCTCGGCCGCCTGAGCGCCATGCGCCGCCCGAGGCTCTTGCGCATGGTGCGGGTGCGGTTGAGGCGCGCCGGTGGGCCGTCGGTGGTGTAGCCGGCGCGCACGAGGCGCGGCGCCTTCAGGTCCTTGAGCTTGACCTTGATGAGGTTCGGCAACTTCAGGTCGTCGAAGAAGAGATCGAGAAACTCGTCCTTGGTGAGCGTGAAGGTGAAATCGTCCTGGCCCTCGCCGTCGGGGCTGCCCTGGCTGCCACGCCCTCCCCCGCCGCCCTGCGGCTTCTGGATCTCGTCGCCGACCTTGTACTCCTCGTTGCCGGGCAGGACGTAGTCGCGGACGCCGGTGTTGCGGCTGAGGCCGAACGAGGGCTCGCGCAGGCTCTTGGAGCGGATCGTGACCTTCTCGGCGCTCTCGGTCTCGGCAATCTTGCGCGAGCGCAGGGAGTCCTTGATGGCCTCGCGGATCTCGCTCTTGGCGCGCCGCAGGAAGCGCTGGCGGTTGCCCAGGCTCTTGGACTTGGGATTGAGGCGCCGGTCGACGATCTGCATCTGCCGCTACCTGGGCTCCTGCGCTGGCTGCCCTTATGACGCACCGGCGGCGGGAGTTGCCTCCCACCGTTCCCGGCCTGGGATCAGCATAGAGGACTGCCCCGCACCCGTCGATCAGCTCGACTTCTTCACCCGCATGTACCACTCGACGAGCCGGCGCACCTGGCGCGGGGTATATCCGCGCTCGACCATGCGCTGCACGAACTCCTCGTGCTTCTTCTCAGTTTCGCTGTCCTGCTTCTTGCCGAAGCTGATCACCGGCAGCAGGTCCTCGACCTGGCTGAACATGCGCCGCTCGATGACCTCGCGGATCTTCTCGTAGCTGGTCCAGCTCGGGTTCTTGCCGCCGTTCTTGGAACGCGCGCGCAACGAGAACTTGACCACCTCGAAGCGGAAGTCCTTCGGGTTGGCGATGCCGGCCGGCTTCTCGATCTTGCTGAGCTCCTGCTCCAGAACCTGGCGGCTCATGAGCTGGCCCGTGTCGGGGTCCTTGAAGTCGTGATCCTCGATCCAGGCGTCGGCGTAGGCCACGTAGCGGTCGAACAGGTTCTGGCCGAAGTCGTGATAGGATTCCAGGTACGCCTTCTGGATCTCGTTGCCGATGAACTCGGCATAGCGGGGCGATAGCTCCTCCTTGAGGAACTCCACCCAGCGCGCCTCGGTTTCCTCGGGAAGCTGCTCGCGGCGCACCGCCTGCTCGATCACGTAGAGGAGATGGACCGGATCGGCCGCCACCTCGTGCGTGTCGAAGTTGAAGGTCTCCGACAGGATCTTGTAGGCGAACCGGGTCGAGCCGCCGTCCATGCCCTCGGTTACGCCAGCCGCATCGCGATACTCCTGGATGGTCTTGGCGTGCGGATCGCTGTCCTTGAGGCTTTCGCCGTCATACACGCGCATCTTGGAGTAGAGCGAGGAGTTCTCATGCGGCTTGAGGCGCGTGAGCACAGAGAACCGCGCCAGCATCTCCAGCGTGCCGGGCGCAATGGACGAGTCCTTCAGCTCGCTGGAGGACAGCAGCTTCTCGTAAATGCGCTTCTCCTCCGTGACGCGAAGGCAATAGGGAACCTTGATGACGCTGATGCGGTCGAGGAAGGCTTCGTTGTTCTTGTTGGCGCGGAAGGACTGCCACTCGCTTTCGTTGGAGTGGGCGATGATCAGACCCTGGTACGGCATCGCGCCAACGTTCTCGGTGCCGACGTAGGTGCGGTCCTGCGTTGCGGTCAGCAACGGATGCAGCATCTTCAGCGGCGCCTTGAACATCTCGACGAACTCGAGCACGCCTTGGGTGGTGCGGTTGAGGCCGCCGGAATAGGAGTAGGCGTCGGCGTCATTCTGGCCGAAGTGCTCGAGCTTGCGGATGTCGACTTTGCCGACCAGGGCGGAGATGTCCTGATTGTTCTCGTCGCCCGGCTCGGTCTTGGCCACGCAGATCTGGCGCAGCTTCGAGGGATGCAGCTTCATCACCGAGAACTTG
>DATFCC010000431.1:0-4719 GCA_035253505.1 Hyphomicrobiaceae bacterium | reverse complement strand
CCACCTATGAGCAGGTCTCCGCCAAGACTACGGGCCACTACGAGGCCGTGCAGGTCACCTACGACCCGCGAAAGGTCAGCTATCCCCAGCTCGTCGACTGGTTCTGGCGCAACATCGACCCGGTCGATGCCAATGGCCAGTTCTGCGACAAAGGCAGCCCCTACTACACCGCCATCTTCACCCATGGCGACGACCAGAGGAAGGTTGCCGAGGAAAGCCGCCGGGCACTCGAAGCTTCCGGCCTGATCAAGGAGAAGATCGCCACCAAGATCCTGCCGGCCGGTCCGTTCTGGGTGGCCGAGGACTACCACCAGGACTATTACAAGAAGAACCCGCACCGCTATCAGTACTACAAGACCGCTTGCGGACGCGCCGCGCGTCTCGAGCAGATCTGGGGCCCGCCGAAGCCGCCGCAAACGCTGACACAATAGGCGGCGGACCTCGGACCTAGGCTCGGTCGGGAAATCTTGCGGCGTAAGGCTCCAGCGGCAGCCGCAGTACGTTGGTGAGGCAGGACACGGTGCGGTAGAAGCCGGCGAGCAGCAGCAGCTCGAGGATCGCCTCCTCGCTGAAGTGCGCCCTCAGGTCCGACCACAAGGCGTCGCCGACGTCGCAATCGTCCAGCACCGCGTCGCAGAAGCGGATGAGCAGCGCCTCGCCGGCGTGCCAGCATGCGTCACCGGCTTGCCCATGAACGATGGAACGCAGGTGGGGTTCCTCGAGACCGGCACGCCTGGCGAAGAACGCGACATGCACGCCCCATTCGTACTCCGACCCGCAGCGGGCGGTGACGCGGTCGATGACGATCTCCCGCTGCCGCATTGTCAGATGCCCCTTGTCGAGCAGGCCACCGCCCGCGAAGCGCCAGAACAAGCGGGAATCGCGCGCCAGGGTGCGGAACAGGACAAGGGGCTCCAGGCCCCGCGGCATCAGCGCATCGAAGCGGGCCTGGATGTCGTCGGGATACGGCGGCTCGGCCGGCCTCACGCGAGGAAATCGGGACACGACGGCGCTCCTCATGCTATTCATTTCATAGCAACATATATAGGCGATCTCGCTACGGAAACAATAGCAATGTCGACCATTAAACCAGGCCGGCGCGCGCGCGGATCAGCGACCGGCCGACCGATCATGGTCCTCCTCGACCTGCTCGGCCGGCGCATGACGCTGCGGATTTTCTGGGAGCTGCGCGACCGTCGCCTTACCTTCCGCGCCTTGCAGGAGGCCGCCGAAACCAACCCCAGCGTCCTCAACGTACGGCTGAAGGAGCTGCGGGGTGCCGGACTCGTCGAGCACGACACCACGGGCTACGCGCTTTCAGCACTCGGCGCGGGCCTTCTGGAGACGCTCCTTCCTCTTCACGCATGGGCGGAGACGTGGGCCGCGCAGATCTCCCGCAGGCGCAAGGCCACCACCGCACGCGGTGGCAAATGATCACCACAAGGCAGCCAACCCGGGCCACGGACGCGAGCAGGGTTGCCCACACCTTCCCTCTCGTGGCTAAGTTCGGCGCAGCGCGTCGTCGGGAGAGAGCATGCCATGCAATACACCACCCTCGGCCGGACGGGTCTGAAGGTCAGCGTCGCGGGGCTCGGCTGCGGCGGCAACAGCCGCATTGGCCTCGGCACTGGTGCCAGCGAGGCGCAGTCGATCGCCCTGGTGCGCGAGGCGCTCGACCTCGGCGTCAACTTCCTCGACACCGCCAACGCCTACGAAACCGAGGGCGTCGTCGGCAAGGCGATCAAGGGCCGCCCGCGCGATAGCGTCGTCATCTCGACCAAGAGCCACGCCACCTCGGCGCCCGCAGTGATCGCCAATCTCGACAATTCGTTGCGCGCGCTCGACACCGGCTACGTCGACGTCTTCCACCTGCACGGCCTGGGCCCGGCCGCCTACGACGGCGCCATGGCCGACATCGTGCCGGCCCTGCTGCGCGAGAAGGAGAAGGGCAAGCTGCGCCATCTCGCCGTATCCGAGACCGGCCCCCGCGATCCCGAGCACAGGATGCTGGCGCGCGCGGTCGAGGAGGGCGTGTGGGAGGTTTTCATGCTGGGCTTCAGCATGATGCACCAGAACGCCGCCAATCATCTGCTGCCGCGCACGCGTGAGAAGGGCATCGGCACGCTCTGCATGTTCGCCGTGCGCAACATCTTCTCCAAGCCCGACGTGCTCAAGAAGACGTTCACCGAGCTCGCCGCTGAGGGCAAGATACCCGCCGATCTCGCCGCCGCCGACAATCCGCTGGGCTTCCTCGTCCATGACGGCGGCGCCGAAAGCGTCGTCGATGCCGCCTACCGCTTCGCCCGTCATCAGCCTGGCATCGACGTGGTCCTGTTCGGCACCGGCAACGTCGCGCACCTGCGCGCCAACATCGCCTCGATTCTCCGTCCGCCACTGCCGGCAGCCGACGTCGCGCGCTTGCGTGAGCTTTTCGGCAAGCTCGTCGGAGTGGGCCTGGACCTGCCGGATCGCCTGCAGGCGGCCAGCAAGAAGTAGGGACGGCTTGAGGTCTCGTAGCCGGCGGTGCGGCGGACCGCTCAATCCGGTAGCAGCGGCAAAGGCAAATCATCCCGCATGGACATCGACCCCCTGACAAAGCTCGCCGTGAAGCACGGCACGGACAAATGGGGTCCGCATTTCTACGCCCCCGTCTACCACGCGCTCCTCTCCCACCTGCGCGAGCGGCCGGTCCGCCTGCTCGAGATCGGCGTCGGCGGCTACGGCGCCAAGAGCGTCGGCGGCGCCTCGCTGGCGATGTGGGCCGAATACTTCTCGCAGGGCCACATCTTCGGCCTCGACATCTCGGAGAAGCGTCTCTCCCTCGGTCCCCGCGTCACCCTCCTGCAGGGCTCGCAGGACGACGTCGCCTTTCTCGCGCGCGTTGCCGCGGAACATGGCCCCTTCGACATCATCATCGACGATGGGAGCCACGTACCCGCGCATGTCGTTACCAGCTTCGAGGCCCTGTTTGCGCACGTCGTCGAGGGCGGGCTCTACGTCATCGAGGACGTGCAGACGACCTACTGGCCGCAATACGGCGGATCGGCCAAGAGCGGCGGCGGCATCATGGCGCTTGCCCGCTCGATCCTCGACGGTCTGAACCATGCCGAGATCAAGGTTGCCGATCCCTCTTGGAGGGCGCCCGCCTTTGCCAGGCAGATCCGCTCGTTGCGGGCCTATCACAACATGCTGGCGATCGAGAAGGGCGACAACGACGAGCCGTCCAACGCTGCCTATCGGATCGACAATCCGTTCGCGGAGCGTGCGCTGAAGATCATCGAGGCCGAGATGGAGCGCGCGCCGACCCCGCACGGCATGGCCAATCTCGTCGACATGTACTCCCTGGGCGGCCGGCATGCCAAGGCGCACGCGGCCGCCGACGGTGCATTGGCGCGATGGCCCGACCATCCCGCCGTGTTGTGCTCCGCGCTGGCTGCCGCCGACCGGGCCGGGGATCCCGGGCGAGGCCTGCGACATGCCGAAGGCCTTCTGCGCGTCGAGCCCGACAACGCAGGGTTGCAGCAGCGCGTATCGGCGCTCGGCGGGAAGTTGCCGCCACCGTCGCAACCGATGCGCCAGGCGCCCGCGGCGGCGACCGATACCGCCGGCCTGCTCACATCCGCCAGCGACCTTCACAAGCAGGGCCGTCTTGCCGAGGCGGAGCCGATCTACGCAGCCATCCTGGCCGCGGAGCCGGACAACTTCGATGCCCTCAATCGCCTGGGCATCCTCAATCTGCAGCGTGGCGACCACGACGAGGCGCATCGCCTGCTGACGGCGGCAGTCGCCCGCAATCCGCGCTCACACGCTGCGCTGTCGAACCTCGCCACCGTTCTGCTGGCGATGCAGCGCCTTCCGGAGGCCCTTGCAAGATGCGACGAGGCCCTGGCGCTGCAGCCGGACGAGCCGAGCGCGCACTACAATCGCGGTCATGTCCTCCTGCAGCTCGGGCGTGCGGAGGAGGCGGTGGAGAGCTACGACCGCGTCCTGTCCCTGCGGCCCGACGACGCGCAGGCCGTCACCGCGCGCGGCCGGGCGCTCCTGATTCTTGAGCGCCCGGACGAAGCCGTCGCTGCCTTCGAGCGCATCACGGTGCTGAGCCCCAATGACGCGGACGCCTGGTTCAATCATGCCAGTGCGCTTGCTCAGCTCGGCCGTTGGGAAGAGGCGGTAGCCAGTTGCCGGCGGGCGCTGGCGATCCGGCCGCACCATGCCCAGGCTCTGGGCAAACTGCAGGCGCTCGGGCGCCTCGAGGAGGTGCGCAGTGCCTATGATCGCCTGCTCGCTTCACATCCCGACGACGCCGCCCTGCTCAACAACCGGGGGCTCGTGCTGCTGGACCTGAAGCGCCCGCGCGACGCGCTGGCCGACTTCGACCGCGCGCTGGCGATCAAGCCCGGCGAGGTGGACACCTGGTACAATTCCGCGAACGCGGCCGTGGCCGCGGAGCGCCTCGAGGATGCGATCGCCAGGTACGATCGCGCGCTGGCCATCAACCCCGGCCACACCCTGGCGCTCAACAATCGCGGCAATGCCTTGCGCAGCCTGCATCGACTCGACGACGCCTTGGCGAGCTACGACAGGGCCGTGGCGGTCAAGCCCGACATGGTCGACGCCCTCTACAATCGCGCCAACGTGCTCGCGGCGTTGCGCAGGCATAGCGAGGCACAGGCGGCCTATGGGCGCGTGCTGGAGGTCGAACCCAGGCACTTCGCCTCG
>DATFCC010000430.1:0-3611 GCA_035253505.1 Hyphomicrobiaceae bacterium | reverse complement strand
GCGCGCTGCTGAACCAGAATTGTGAGGTTCTCTGCGTCGACAACTATTTCACCGGCTCGCGGCGCAACATCGAGCCCTATCTCGCCAATCCCGCCTTCGAGTTCATGCGGCACGACATCACCTTCCCGCTCTACGTGGAGGTGGACGAGATCTTCAATCTGGCGTGCCCCGCGTCGCCGGTGCATTACCAGCACGATCCGGTGCAGACCACGAAGACCAGCGTGATGGGCGCCATCAACATGCTGGGCCTCGCCAAGCGGCTGCGCGCGCGCGTCCTGCAGGCATCGACGAGCGAGGTGTACGGCGATCCCGACGTGCACCCGCAGACGGAGGATTATCGCGGTTTCGTCAACGTCGCGGGCCCGCGCGCCTGCTACGACGAAGGCAAGCGCTGTGCCGAAACGCTCTTCTACGACTATCACCGCCAGCACAAGCTGCCGATCCGCGTGGCGCGCATCTTCAACACCTACGGCCCCCGGATGCACCCGCAGGACGGGCGGGTCGTCTCGAACTTCATCGTGCAGGCTCTGCGCGGGGAGCCGATCACGATCTTCGGCGACGGCAGCCAGACGCGCTCCTTCTGCTACGTGGACGACCTCATCGAGGGCCTCGTGCGCCTCATGAACGCGCCGGACCTGGCGGCTCCGGTCAATCTCGGCAATCCCACGGAGATCACCATCGGCGAGCTGGCCGCGCGCATCGTGGCGCTCGTCGGCTCGAGGTCGCCCATCGTCTTGCGCCCGCTGCCCACCGATGATCCGCGCCAGCGCTGCCCCGACATCACCCGCGCACGCCAGACGCTCAAGTGGCAGCCGCGCGTCGGGCTCGAGGAAGGGCTGAAGCGGACGATCGCCTACTTCGATCAGCTTCTCGCCGGGAAGGAGGAGAAGGTGCAGCACCTCGACCGGAGGGTGCCGGCGTAGATGCTGCAGCAAGTCAAAGGCCCGCAACGCATCGGCATCCTGGGCGTCGAGGTCAGCGCCATCGACATGCGCGACGCCGTCGACACCATCGAGGGATGGATACGCGACAGGAGCCGCAACTACGTGTGCATCACGGGCGTGCACGGCATCATCGAAAGCCGAGCGGATGCGTCCCTGCGCGCGATCCACAACGCCGCCGGGCTGGTGACGCCGGACGGCATGCCCCTGGTGTGGATGGCACGCTGGCTCGGTCATCCGCGCACCCGCAGGGTGTACGGTCCCGATCTCATGCGCACCATCAGCGCGCTGTCCCCCGCCAAGGGCTATCGCCATTTCTACTACGGCGGGGGCGACGGGATTGCCGAAAAGCTCAAGGAGGCTTTGACGGAGGCGAACCGCGGCCTCGAGGTGGTCGGCACGTACACGCCGCCGTTCCGGCCGCTGACGCGCGAGGAGGACGACGCGATCGTCGACGCCATCAACGCGGCGCGTCCCGACATCGTGTGGGTAGGCCTGAGCACGCCCAAGCAGGAGCGCTGGATGGCCGAGCATGTGGGCCGGCTCGAGGCGCCGGTAATGATCGGCGTCGGCGCGGCGTTCGACTTCCTGGCAGGGGTCAAGAAGCAGGCGCCGGCCTGGATGCAGCGCAACGGGCTCGAGTGGCTGTTCAGGATGTGCAGCGAGCCGCGCCGGCTGTGGCGGCGCTATGCGCAGATCGTTCCCGCCTTCCTCGTGCTCGCCGGCGCCCAACTGGTGCGCACGCGCCTGGGCGAAATGCGCCGGCCGGCATTGGGGGGCGGGTAGCGAGACAACCCTTCAACACAACGACAAGAGAAAAGCTCCGAGGAGGAGGAGGATTGGATGACCGTCACACCACAGGCAATCGCCAAGGGATGCCACCTCGGGCTCGGTAGCGCGCCGGCAAGCAGCATTGCATGAGACGTCAAGGCACACACCGGAGGGTTGGGACTCCTCGTCCCTTTCGCCAGGGCGCGTGATACCCCCGGCTCGTCTTTCAATCGGAATCGCGGTCACGGCATGAGCGATGTGCACCAGGTGCTGCCGCCTTCGTCCGTGCTCGGCATGGGCGACAGCGCCGCGTTGCGCCGCCGGCGGCTGCAGCTCACGCGCGAACTGAGAAGTTTCGGCCGGCGGCTGGGCGTCGGCGCCGCGCTGATGGTCGGCGACCTCGCTGTCGCATGGTTGGCCATCGCGCTGGCGCGGCTGGCCGTGAACTTCGTGATGGGCGCGGGCAATGCCGAGCTGGGGCATCTGCCTGTCGAAGTCCTCCTGCTGATCTTCCTTACCCTCGGGCTCTACTTCGGGTCCGGTGAGAGCCCGTTCGCGCGCTTCCGGCTGCGGGGCATGGGCATCGTCCTGTTCGTGGCGCTCGACTTTCTGCCCCAGGGCCGGAACGGCGGCGTGCGCCTGGCGGCTGAGGCCGTCCTGATGGCGCCCTTGCTGCTGGTGCTCGGTTTCTATTGCGAGGCGCTGGTCCGGCAGCTTGCCTTGCGCTACGGCCTGTGGACGGCGCCGACCATCGTCGTCGGCTGCGGCGCGGGCGCGCAGCAACTCTGCCGTACCCTCATCGACCAGCCCGAGCTCGGCCTCAAGCCCATCGGGTTCCTCAGCACCGCGGCAGACGAGAGCGCGTCCCATTCCGCTCTGCCGATGCCGCTGCTGGGTCCCATCGAGAAATTTGCGGAGATCGGTCACGAGGCCGAGGTGGCCATTCTGACCTCGCGCGAGCAGTTGTCCGTCGCCAACGCCCTCTCCGACACCCTGCCGCCCGCGCAACTGATCCTGGTCGATGGGGCGCAGGACATCCAGACGCTGTGGCTGCGCGCGCGTACACTCGGCAACGCCGTCGGGATCCAGTTCAAGCGCGACCCTTACCTGTCCCAGAACCGCTTCCTGAAGCGGGCCCTCGACCTCGGCATCGCCGTGCCGGCGGTCATCTTCTCTCTGCCGCTGGTCGCCGCTCTCGCGCTGATGATCTGGCTGGTCGATCGCCGCTCGCCGTTCTACGTGCAGACCCGGGTCGGCAGGCGCGGCCGCCCCATCAATGTGCCCAAGCTGCGCACCATGTACGTCGATGCACAGGCGCGGCTGGAGGAACACCTGCGCACCAATCTCGAGGCGCGCAACGAGTGGGAGCGCTACTACAAGCTGACCAACGACCCGCGCATCCTGCCACTGGTCGGCAGCTTCATCCGCCGCACGAGCCTCGACGAGCTACCGCAGCTGTGGAGCGTGATCGTGGGGGACATGAGCCTGGTCGGGCCGCGGCCGTTCCCCCAATACCACATGAACGGCTTCGTTCCCGAGTTCCGCCAGGTGCGCGTGCTGGTGCCACCCGGTCTCACGGGGCTTTGGCAGGTGTCGGCGCGCAGCAACGGCGATCTCGGCGTTCAGCGCACACTCGATACCTTCTACATCCGCAACTGGTCCATCTGGCTCGACCTCTACATCCTCTTCCAGACTTTCCTCGCCGTGGTCAGCGCGAAGGGGGCGAAGTAGCCCTCGTGCGTGCCAATGTCGACCGAACTCGGGCGCGCCGAACCTCACCAACAGGTATGACCTCATGCAGATAGTGATGATCGGGGCTGGGTATGTGGGGCTGGTGTCGGGGGCCTGCCTTGCCGACTTCGGGCACACGGTGACGTGCGTGGACAAGGACGCGGAGCG
>DATFCC010000429.1:0-3700 GCA_035253505.1 Hyphomicrobiaceae bacterium | reverse complement strand
GATTGGCTCGAAAGTGCGTCCAGAACGCTGCTGATGCGCCACAGAATGGGCTGCGGATCGACGCGCAGGAGCTCGCAATAGCCGCGAACGATCCGCTCCGTCTCCCTGCCGTGAGGCAGGGCGCCGACGGCACCCGCCTCGAAGCTGTCGATGCAGGCGGTGCTGGTGGCCAGGCGTCGGGCGATCGTCTCCCGCGACACCTTGAGCGTCAGCCGCATGTTGCGGAAGATCTTGCCGAGCTGCTCGTCGCGAAGCGAGAGTGCATCGCCGTCCGCATACGCGTGCGACGCGAAGGGGGCGCCGCCGCCGACGTCAACACCAACCCCGAACTCGTGCCTCATACGCATCGCGAACGCGCTTACCTTGAACTTTGCGCGACATGTTTCCAGCAACGCAGCCCATTGTCAAAGCTGGCGTTCCCGCTCTTCAGAACTCGACGCCGTGCTCCTCCGCATAGCGCTTCAATTGCGGCCGCAAGTTGCCTTCGGTGCTGTGGATAACGGAACGCAGCCAGCGCTGCAGCCCGCCGGCATCGAGGCTCAGGATCATCGACTTGACAGGCCCGACGGAGGCCGGGGCCATGGAAATGGCACGGAAGCCGAGGCCCACCAACGCCATGGCCTCGAGCGGGCGGCTGGCCATCTCGCCGCACAGGCTGAGCGGCCGCTCGTGCTGGGCAGCCGCGTCGACGATGGCGGCCAGCGCCCGCAGGGGCGCGGCAGACAGCGCGTCATAGCGCGATGCGACGCGCGTGTTGTTGCGATCGGCGGCAAAGAAGTATTGCAGGAGGTCGTTGCTGCCCACGGAGACGAAGTCCACGCGCGGCATCAGCGCATCGAGCTCGTAGAGCAGCGACGGCACCTCGATCATGACGCCCAGCAGCACCCTGGTGGGCCCCGACATCGAACGCCGGCTCAGCAGGTCGAGCTCGCGATCGATCAAGGCGCGCGCCATGTCGATCTCACCGACTGCGGTCACCATCGGCAGCAGCAAACGCAGCTCCAGGCCGGCGGTTGCGCGCAGCAGCGCACGCACCTGGGTGCGGAGCAGACCGGGGCGGTCGAGCCCGAGGCGAATGGCGCGCCAGCCCAGCGCCGGGTTCTCCTCCTCCGGCTGACGCAGATAGGGCAGCACCTTGTCGCCACCGACGTCGAGGGTGCGGAACACCACGGGCTTCTGCCCTGCCTCCGCCACCACCGCCCGGTACATCTGGATCTGCCGCTCCAGCCGCGGCAGCGTGGCGGACACCATGAACTGCAGCTCGGTGCGGAACAGGCCGATCCCATCGGCGCCCGACTGCGCCAGATGGGGCACGTCCATCAGCAGTCCCGCATTGATGTGCAGCTCGATGCGCTGGCCGTCCTTGGTCAGGGCCGGCCGGTCCCTCAGTTCGCGATACTTGCGCTGCTTGCGGGCCCGGAAGCGCGCCTTGTCGCCGTAGGCGGCGATAACCTCGCCCGAGGGCCGGATATGGACCTCGCCGCTTTCGGCATCGACGATGATGGGATTGCCCTGGCCCACTCGCTCCATGACGCCGCGGGCATTGCCGACGGCGGCGATGCCCAGCGCCTTGGCGACGATGGCCACGTGGCTCTGGCCGCCCGAGTCCTCCAGCACGAGGCCGCGCAGCCGCTTGCGGTCGTAGTCGAGCAGGTCCGCAGCCCCCATCGTGCGGGCCACCAGCACCGTATCGTGCAGGAGGTCGGCTGCGGCCGCCGCATGGGCGCGGGGCCTGCCTGCCAGGATTCGCAGGAGACGGTCGGACAGCTCGTCCAGATCGCGCAGCCGTTCCCGCCAATAGGAATCGGAGTGGCGCAGCATGCGGGCGCGGGTGTCGTTCTGCACGCGCTCGACAGCGGCCTCCGCGGTCATGCCGCGCTTGACCGCCTCCTTCATGCGCCGGAGCCAGCCGCGATCGTGTGCGAACATGCGATACGCCTCGAGCACATCGCGGTGCTCGCCGGTCGTGGACAGATCGCCCTGCTCGAGCATCTCGTCGATGGAGGCCTTCAGCTCCTCGACGGCAGCCTCCAGCCGGCGATCCTCCTCGTCGGGATCCTCCGCTTCCAGCTCGGTGACGACGACGCGGGCCTCGTGCATCACAACGTGGCCCAGCGCCAGCCCTTCCGACAGCGGCTGCCCGCGGACCACGTGGCCACCGGTGCGACTGAACTCCGCGCTCGTATTGGCGCCGGCCACGGCCCCCGACACGAGATGCTCCGCCAGCACCATCGCCGTGGTCTGCAGCACCTCCACGTCCTCGTCGGAGTATTCCTTGTGCCGCTTGTTCTGCACCGTGAGCACGCCGAGCACGTCACCGCCGCGCAGGATCGGCACGGCGAGGAAGGAGTGATAGACCTCCTCGCCCGTCTCCGGCCTGTAGGAGAACGCCGGATGGTTCTGCGCATCGGGCTCGTTGATGGGCACCGCGAGTTCCGCGCACCGCCCCACCAGGCCCTCGCCGCGCTTCATGAAGGTGTTGTGAACCGCGCCCGGATTGAGGCCTTCGGTCGCGAACAGCTCCAGCGAGCCGTCCTGGCGCTTGAGGTAGATGGAGCAGACCTCGGCCACCATCAGGCCGGCGATCTGGCGCACGATGCGGTCGAGCCGGGACTGGCCGTCCGACGGCTCGGCCATGATCTCGCGCAGGCGCCGCAGGATGATGCGGAGCGCAGGCTCGGAGGGTGTGGCCCTCGGGCTGTCGCCGCCCCTGTTCTGCATCGCTGCGCCGCTACCCTTCCACGCTGCCTGTGCCCTCGGGGATGATCCACTGCGAGGGATGCGCACGTCTGCGCGCCCGCCACCGCCCCATGGCGGCCATGCCAGCCGGGGCCATGAAATCAGTCTTTGTCGAGCTCGTACAGCGCGTGCAAGGTCCGCACCGCCAGCTCGGCATAGGCCGCATCAATAAGCACGCTAATCTTGATCTCGGACGTCGTGATCGCCTGGATGTTGATGCCGCGCTCGGCCAGCGCCTTGAACATCAGGGCGGCAACGCCCGCATGACTGCGCATGCCCACGCCGATCACCGACACCTTGGCCACATCGGAGGAGCTCTTGACGTCGAAATAGCCGATGTCCTTGCGGGCGCCGTCGAGCACTTGGAGAACACGCCCGAGGTCCGACTCCTGCACGGTAAAGGTCATGTCGGTGTGTTGCCCGTCGGACGAGGTGTTCTGGACGATCATGTCCACGTTGATGCTGGCCTCGGCCAGGGGCCCGAAGATGCGTGCGGCGACACCCGGCTTGTCGGCGATGCGGATGAGGGACACCTTGGCCTCGTCCTTGGCGTAGGCGATCCCGCTGACGACGTGCTGCTCCACGATCTCATCCTCGTTGCAGATGACCGTTCCGATCCGGTCCCAAGTTTCCGGACGCGCCGGCTCGATAGCGTCGGGCGCCGCGAAGCTCGACAGGACGCGCACCCGCATGCCATGCACCATCGCCAGCTCGACCGAGCGCGTCTGCAGGACCTTGGAGCCCAGCGAGGCCATCTCCAGCATCTCCTCGTAGGAGACTTTCGGGAGCCGGGTGGCGCGCGGAACGATACGCGGGTCTGTGGTGTAGACGCCGTCGACGTCCGTATAGATGTCGCAGAGATCGGCGCGCACGGCCACGGCGATGGCCACGGCACTGGTGTCGGAGCCGCCGCGGCCGAGGGTGGCGATCCGACCGTCGCGGGTCACGCCCTGGAAGCCGG
>DATFCC010000428.1:0-10872 GCA_035253505.1 Hyphomicrobiaceae bacterium | reverse complement strand
TCAGATCGAGGGACTGTTCTAGCCAAGGCCGGTTCCGGACCAGACGGATCGGTCGATCCAAACGCGGCGCTCATCCCGGCACTCGCCTGCGCCCGGATTTGTTCCAAGTGTTGCCGGATCCAACGTGCCGCAAGACGCCGGAGCGTGTTGCGCACTCGATCCCGGGGACAAGCCCCGGGGTGGCCCTTCTCTTTTGGGGCCGCCGATTCCATCCACCGGCGGGTCCGGCCTAAGCCGCCGCGAGCGACTTCTTGTAGATCGCCTCGACGTGGATTTCCGCGCAATCGAGCAGGGGAAATCCGCAATCCTGTCCCTGGAACGCGAGGAAGAGATCGGTGCCGCCGAGCACGATCGCCTCGGCCCCCTGGGAGCGAAGGCGCTCGCCGGCCGAGAAGAAGACGCGGCGCTGCGCATCGTCGACCCGTCCCACGGACGCCATGTCGGTATAGGCCTTCGCGACGTCGTCGAAGGCCGGCCCTTCCGGCACCATCACCTTGACCGAGGAAAGCGCGCCGTAGAGTTTCGACTCCATGACCTTGCGCGTGCCGAGGATGCCGATCGTCTTCAGACCCCGCCGCTTGATCTCGGCTTCTACCTCGGGGATCGCGTTCAGGATCGGCAGCCGCGATAGGGTCTCGAGCTCGCGGATGCAGAAGTGCCCTCCCATTGAAGTGACGGCCGCAATGCGCGCGCCGGCCGCAGCCAGCCTGGCGACCAGCGGCGCAAAGATTTCGGCCTGCCTCTGGGGGGCATTGTCGGCGAGATTGCGGCCGAGGTCGCACACCTCGGCGTTGACGATGGTCAGGTCGAGCGGCGTGCCCGAGGCGGCGTGCCGCTCGATCAGACCGCGATAGTAGTACTCGGTTGCCGCAGGGCCGATGCCGCCGATGAGACCGATATGCATCGCACGTTTCCGTTGGTCTACTTGCCTTCGTTGGCCAGCACGTCGCCGAACAACTCCCAGGTCTCGCCCTTGAAGCGCTGCAGGCGGACGGACTGAATGGGGTAGAAATCGGTTTTGCTGGTGTTGATCTTGATGCCCGGCAGCAGCAGCGGCACCTCGAGGTCGCGCATGCTCGCCGCCTGTTCCATGATGTTGGCGCGCGTGAGATCATCGCCGCAGCGCTTCAGCACCTCATGCATGGTCGCGGTCACCGCGTAGGCGTAGACGTTGAAGGAGTCCTGCAGATTGCCGTTGGGGTTGTACTTCTTCATCCACGCCTTCCAGGCGACGAAATCGGGCGATGTCTCCCACTGGCTGTCGGTGGGGTCCTTGAGGTAGGCGGCGGTGATCACGCCCTGGCTCGCCTCGAGACCGGCCGGCCGCAGCACGGAATTGACCGAAGCCGACACGTTGGCGAGGTATTGCACGGGCCGCCAGCCGATCTCGGCTGCCTTGCGGATGGCCTGCGCCGCGAACTTCGGTGCCGCGTCGTTGAAGAACACGTTGGCGCCGGAGCCCTTGAGCTGCACGATCTGAGAGTCGACGGTAGGGTCGGTGGTCTCGTAGCTGACCGACATCACCACCTTCTTCTCGTTCTCCTTGCCGAGGCCCTTCATGAGGCCGGCGACGTAGTCCTTGCCCGAGTCGTCGTTCTGCCAAAGGACGGCGATGCGGGCATCGGGCACCGTCTGCAGGATGTGCTTGGCGTAGAGTCCCGCTTCGGTGTTGTAGTCGGGCTGCCAGCCCATGGTCCAAGGGAAGCGCTCAGGGTCGCCCCACTTGGAGGCGCCGGTGGCCACGAAGAGCTGCGGCACCTTCTTGCCGTTGAGATATTTCTGCACGACCGTGTTGGTCGGCGTACCGAGGAGCTGGAAGATCAGCAACACCTGATCCTCCTCGACGAGCTTGCGTACGAGCTCCACCGTCTTGGGCGGGCTGAAGCCGTCGTCGTAGGAGATGAAGGTGACCTTGCGGCCGTTGATGCCGCCTTCAGCGTTCACCATGTCCCAGTAGGCCTGGATGGCCTTGCCGATGGCGCCGTAGGCCGAGAGATTGCCGCTGTAGGGATTCGTGTGGCCGATCTTGATCTCGGTGTCGGTTGCGCCGGGATCGTACTTCTTCTCCGCGCGCACGCGGTATGGGCGCATGCCCGCCGCGAAGGCGGCGGCGCCCAGCACAGCAGTCCGGCGCGTAATTCGCATGGCGTTTCCCCTGACGATTGGCTGTTCACAGATTCATAGGCCCAGACGGCGACATCCTTCCACGCCGGTGGCCGCGGAGCAGCCCGGCATCACCCGCGGGTGGAGGGCCTCGGCACCGATCGCTCCTAGTCGTGACAGGGGCGGCCGACGGCCATGCAGGCCACCTGGCCGTCCGATTGCTCGCATCGGTAGTCCGTGTCTTGCGCCTTGTACCAGTCGGCAAAGGCGGCGCCGAGCTCCGGCATGGTCCGCACCTTGGCTCGCCAGTTGCCGCGCGCCTTGGCCTTGGCCAGGATCTCCAGGCGCGACGGCTCCCCGCGCGCGGTCACGGCATGATCGGCGCAAGTCGCTGCCGCCGCCGGTGCTGCCGGCAACGACCAAGCCACGCACGCGGCCGAGACAAGAGAGCGGAGCACAGGCATGCACAGGCTGTCGATTGTGGATCGCTGGCGGGGACGATACGACTTCTGGTGAATGGCGCAAAGTCCGGCGGCTCCGCCCGGCTGTGTCCCGGCGCAACTCACCGGCGCGAAAGGCGCGGACACGACCCGTGATCGCTGACGAGAGTGATCGGCATGGTGGCGCCGTCGCCGAGGAGGCCGGCCGCGCCTTTCTCTTCAGCCTCGTTGCCCTCACCTTCGCCATGAACCTGATGGCCCGCGGCGTGCCCGAGACCTTCGCGGTGTTCCTGCTGCCGGTGCAGCAGGGTCTCGGCGTCTCGCGCGCGGACATCACGCTCACCTATTCGAGCTACATGCTGGCCTACGGCGTTTTCGGGCCGTTCATCGGCCAGGTGGTCGATCGCTTCGGCGTCCGCGTGGCATACGGGTTGGGACTGGTGGCGCTGGGGGCCGGCTATGTGCTGGCGGGGTTCGCCCAGGAGCTGTGGCAATACATGGTGGCCGTGGGCCTGCTGGGCGGCCTCGGCGCGGCTTCGCTCGGGATGATCGTCGCTTCCGCGCTGTTGAGCCGCTGGTTCACCAGGCGGATGGGCTCCATCGTGTCGCTGCCCTATGCGGCCATCGGTGCCGGCACTCTGCTGCTGCCGCCATTGACCCAGGCGCTGCTGCACCGTTACGGGTGGCGGGAAGTGCACATCCTGCTGGGCGCGGGCGTGCTGCTGGTGCTGCCGCTGGTGATGGTGCTGCCGCTCGGCCGGATGACGGCGGGCAGTCTCGAATGGCGCAGGCTGCGCCGGTCCGCATCAGAGAGCCCTGCCGGGTCGTGGAGCATGAGGAGGGCCCTGCGAACCAGCGCGTTCTGGGGGCTGTTCGCGGCCTATTTCTTCACCTCGGTCGCCTCGTTCAGCGTCACGCCGCACTCGGTGGCCTACCTCATCGAGCGCGGCTTCGAGCCGATGCTGGCGGCCAGCGCCTTCGGCTTCGCCGGCATGCTCTCGGCCTGCGGCATCATCCTGATGGGCTCGCTGTCGGACTACTTCGGCCGCAAGCAGACAGCGACGATCTCCTACGTCTCCACCATCCTCGGCATTCTCTCGCTGGCGCTGGTGACTGTGGTTCCGTCCCTGGTGCTGGTGGCCAGTTTCGTCTTCTTCTTCGGCCTGATGCAGGGGGTGCGCGGGCCGATCATCGTGGCCCTCGTCGCCAACCTCTTCAGGGGCGGCGTCGGTGCGGTCTACGGGGCCCTGTCGGTCTCGCCGGGCATCGGCGCCGCCATTGGCTCTTGGATATCGGGGCTGCTGTACGAGCTGACAGGGAACTATATCGCCTCGTTCAGCCTGGCGATCGCAGCGGCATTCTGCGGCATGGCCTCGTTCTGGGTCGTACGCAGCCTGCGCGAGGAGAAGCTTGCTCCGCCGGGTGTCCCCACCGCCGCACCGTCCTCATAGTCAGGCCGGCGTGCGCCCCAGCTCCTCAACGGCTGAGCGAGCCCGAACCACGGCCTGCCGCGCCATGTCGGCGCACAGCCCGGTATAAGCGATCGGATCGAGCAGCTTGGCGATCCCGGCTGGCGGCAGGTGAGCCGTCACGCGCGGATCGGCGGCCAGGACGGCAGAGAAGGGCCGTCCCTCGACGAAGGCGGCCTGGGCGGCATCGTAGACGACGTCATGGGCGTGCTGGCGGCCGAGCGTCGCGCCCAGCTCCAGCATGACTGCCTCGGCCATGATGAGCCCGCCGCCGAGATCGAGATTGCGGCGCATGCGCTGGGGGTCGAGCCGCAACCCGCGCACGATCTCCCCCAGTCGGCTGAGCAGATCGCCCGTTGCGATGCTTGCGCGCGCCTCGGCGGCATCCATCATCAGGCTCGTGGTGCGATCGGCCTCGTGCTCGGTCTGCATGGCCTCCAGCGCCACGGGCACCGCGCTGCGCACGTCCGCCGCGAGCGCGATGATGTCCTGGCACAGCTTGGGATTGCGCTTTTGCGGCATGGTAGAGCTGCCGACGGTGCCGGGCGGCACCGGCTCCTCCACCTCGCCGAACTCGGTCTTCATGAGGGTATAGACCTCGCGCGCGATCTTGGCACAGGTCGCGGCCAGCATGCCGAGGACGCAGATGTTCTCCGCCAGATGGTCGCCGAGCGCGCGCGAGGGAACCGCCATCGACGCCATGCCGAGATGGGCTCCGATGCCAGCCTGTACGGCCGGGCCCTGCGCGCCCAGCGATGCGAACGTGCCCGCGCCGCCGCCGAGCATGGCCACGAACAGCCGCGGCGCCGCCTGCTGTAGCCGCTCGACGTGCCGAAGGAGCTCGTCGATCCATACCGCCAGCTTGTAGCCGAAGGTGGCGGGAACCGCGTGCTGCCCGTGCGTCCGGCCGGGGAGCGCCATATCCGCACTGCGCTCGGCGAGATCGGCCATGGCGCCGAGCGCCTCGCCGATGAGGCGCAGGAAGATGCGGTGCGCCTGGCGCAGCACGAGCAGGTCGCCGGTTTGCGTGATGTTCTGCGTGGTGGCGCCCCAGTGCACCCACCCGCCGTGCGGCTCGCCGACCACGCGCGCAAGCTCCCAAACCAGGGGCACCAGGGTGTGGCCGGTGCGCGCGAAGCCCTCGTCGATGCGCGCCCGATCCATCAGCTCCAGCCGCGCGGCCGCGACAATGGCCGCCGCCGCCTCCCTGGGAATGATGCCGAGGTCGGCCTGCGCCTTGGCGAGAGCCGCCTCAACGTCGAGCCAGGCCTGCCAGCGGTTCTCCAGGCGATAGAGCGCACGGATGCCAGGGTCGGCGACGCGGGTGGCGGTCGGCAGCGTGTCGGCCATGGCGAAGGCCGCTAGCGCAGGAAATTATAGCGGAAGCGCTCACCGTCGGCGGCGATCCGGCCGACCGTCGGGTTGGGAAAATGAATGGGCAGGATCAGTGTCGAGGTGTCGGCCACCTTGGCCAGGAAACCGCGGCGCGACTTCGCTGCCTGCTCCTTGTCGGTATCGAAGATGGTCGACCAGGCGGGCTCCCGGCATTGCAGAGCGTGATGCATCATGTCGCCGGTGACAACGGCGTGCTGGCCGCCCGAGCGGATGTCGACGCAGCAGTGGTGAGGGGAATGCCCCGGCGTCGGGGTGAGCGAGAACGTGTCGTCGAGCTGATAGGTATCGTCCACCAGCAGCGCTTGCCCGGCCTCCACGACCGGCCGGCAATTGTAGGTCCACACGTTGCCTGGCGGATTGGCCCCCTTCTTCGTCATCTCCTCCCAGTGCGCGTACTCTCCTTTGTGGAAGATGTACTTGGCCTTGGGGAAGGTCGGCACCCAGCGGCCGTTGCGCAGCATGGTGTTCCAGCCGGTGTGGTCGATGTGCAGGTGGGTGCAGAACACGTGCGTGATGTCGTCGAAGCCGAGGCCGGCGGCGTGGAAGCCGTCGAGCCAGGGCTTTTTCGGGAAGTCCATGGGCGGCGGATGGCCCTTGTCCTCGCCCGTGCAGGTGTCGATGAGCACCGTGTGCTTCGGGGTCCGCACCACGAAGGTCTGGTAAGTGATGACCATCTTGCCGGATGCGGGATCGAACACCACGGGGTCCATCTCGGCCAGATAACGCTTGCCGGCGACCGGATCGTAGGCGGGGAACATGTCCTCCGGCTTCCGCCAGGGCCCGTCGCGCTCGATGATGCTGGTGATGGTGACGTCGCCGATCTTGAGCGTTTGCATCCCTTCCCGTCCTTATGGCTTGTCGCAGTCGCCGATGTTCGCCGACAGACTAGCGCCCTCGACCCCGTTCCGTGAACCACCCGCGGTGGGCACCCTCGCGCGCCTCGCGCATGGCAGTCGCCTGATCGCGCGGGTGGCGTCCGCTGGTCTGGCGCGCGTGCTTCGTGCAGGATCGCTGCCGAACGGCGTCATGATCGGCCGCGGAGGACAGGGCCATGCGCTTCAAGGGGAAGGTCGCCCTTGTCACGGCTGCGGCGAGCGGGATCGGCCGCGCGACGGCCAACATCATCGGCAGCGAAGGCGGGCGCATTGCAGCAGTGGACACGGATCGCGCACGTCTCGATGCCACCATCGCCGAGATCGCGAGCGCGGGTGGCGAGGCCCAACCCTACAACGCCGACGCGCTCGATGAGAACGCCGTCAACGGCGTGGTCGCCGATGTCGTCCGGCGCTTCGGCCGCATCGATATCCTGGTGAACGCCGTGGGTGGCAGCACGATCATCGCCAAGCCCGGTGCCACCACCGAGGAGCTGACGCTGGCGGAATGGCAGGCCCTGCTGCACTTCAATCTGACCGGCACGTTCCTGTTCACGCATGCCGTCATACCCATCATGAAGCGGCAGAAGAGCGGCAAGATCGTCAATCTCGCGTCGATCGCCGGGCGCGGCAAGAGCACGGCCAGCTCGTCGGCCTACGCCACCGCCAAGGGCGGCATCATCGCGCTCACCACCAAGCTTGCCGGCGAGCTCGGCCCCTTCGGCATCACGGTCAACGCCATCGCACCTGCCACCACGCTGACCGAGCGCATCCGGCCGCGCTGGGAGCAGCGCCCGCCCGAGGAGCGCGAGGCCGACATTCTCCGCACACCGCTGCGGCGCATGGGCGAGGCGGTGGACCAGGCCAACGTCATCTGCTTCCTCGCCTCCTCGCATGCGGATTTCGTCACAGGCCTCACGCTGGACGTGACGGGCGGGCTTTGACCAGCAGGACCGGTGGCGCGCCGCCGGCAATCGGGAGAGAAACGTGACCGACTTCGTGCTCATTCACGGCGCCTATCAGGGCGGTTGGATCTGGAAATTCGTATCCGAGCGGCTGCGCGCCCAGGGCCACAACGTGCTGGCCCCGACGCTCGACGGGTGCGCGGAGCGGGCCGAGGGCCTGCGCGAGGGCATCACCACCGAGACCCACGGCGCGGAGATCGCCAACCTCCTCTACTTCAACGACCTGAAGAACACGGTGCTGGTCGGCACCTCCAGCGGCGGAATGGTGATGGCGTGTGCGGCCGAAAAGGCCCGCGAGCGCGTCTCGCGCCTCGTCTTTGCCGATGCGCTGGCGCTGCTCGACGGCGAGCGAATCCTCGACATCGTCAAGCGGCCGACCACGGCGGTGGATACGCCTCTGGCGCGCGGACCCTCCCGCGAGGACGCGGCGGGGCGGCTCTTCGCCGATCTCGAGCCGGAGATGCGTGCGTGGGCCGTCGACCGCGTGACGCTGCATCCGGCCGCGGTCTACACCCAGCCGGTGAAGCTGGCGTGGTTCTGGGACCAGAAGTGGGACGCCGACGTCCTCTACTGCAGCCGCGCGCCCAACCCCGGCGAAGCGCACATCCGGCGCGCAGCCGACAAACTCGGCGCACGCTGGCATGTGATCGACACCGGCCACTATCCCATGCTGAGCGCACCCGACGCACTGACGCGCATCATCCTGGGTCCGTAGGGCCGGTCACCGGCGCTGCGCGGCAACCATGCGCAAGGTCCGGCTTGCATCAGGCCGCACCGGCTGTGACCATCGCCGGACCGATGAAGGCACGGATGGAGTCCCATGCGGTTCGGCTGGCTGACGCTTGCGCATTCTCCATCGCCAGAGCGCGATCTAGACGCAATCTTCGAGCAGCTCGAGCAAGCCACGCTCGCTGAGGAGCTTGGCTTCGACGGCGTCTGGCTCACCGAGCACAACTTCACGGGCGAGAGCATCTATGCCGATCCCATCCCGTTCGCGGCCGCGCTTGCCATGCGCACGAGCCGCATCCGCATCGGCTTCGCCGTCATCCAGATGGCGCTGCGACAGCCGGTGCGGCTCGCCACGCAGCTCTCGCTCCTCGACAACCTCACCCGTGGCCGCCTCGACATCGGCGTGGGCCGCGGCACCATCTTCAACGAGTACGAATACGTCGGCTACGGGCTCAGGAGCGACGACGCACGTGAGCGCATGGCCGAGGCCCTCGACGTTATGACGCGCTGCTGGACGGGGACCCCACTCGATCACAGAGGCAGGTACTTCACGGCGCGGCTGCCCGAGCTACGCCCGTCCCCTGTGCAGCGTCCGCATCCGCCGATCTGGCACAGCGTCGCGTCCGCCGCCTCCTTCCGATTGTGCGGGGAGAAGGGTGTGCCGATCCTGACGGTTCGCCTGCCGGTTGCCCAGATCGGGGTCCGGCTCGGCCAATACGCCGATGGGCTTGCCTCCAGCGGCCTTGCCGGCGCCGCGCAAAAACGCCTGCTGCAGCAAGCCGCGATCTGGCGCTGGGTGTACGTCGGCGAGAGCCGGGCGGCGGCCGAGGACCAGCTGGTGGCGGCGCTGGCGCAGACGCGCCAGCACATGAATCATTCCCGCCACGATCTCAACCCGGCCGATTTCAAGGTCGATCCGGCCATGCTCAACCCCTGGACGGATCCCAGCTTCTCGGACGAGGACGGCATCCGATTCGCGCTGCGCTCCGGCACCCTGATCGGCACGGCCGGCGATGTTGCCGAGCAGGTGGCGGAGTTGCGTGACGCCGGGGTGGGCCATCTGCTGTGCCAGATGAGCTTCGGCTACCTCGATCACCAGTTGATCAAGCAATCGATGCAGCGCTTCAGCGATAAGGTCATGCCGGCGTTCAGGTGAGGCCGGCCCGGCGCGCGAAGCGACCGCGGGCGTTGGCCCTGCCGTATATCGCCGTAGTATGTTTGCGGCGCAGCCCATCGTGCACAGAGGAAGCGCGCAAGTGCCGATCATCGAGCCGGCGCCGTGGCGTCATCAGTATTTCGACCCGGTCGAATGCCCGGCTGACCTTTACATCCCCACTGACGACCCCGAGGCATGGGAGTGGAACCCCGCCCATCGCTGGGTGTTCGACAAGCTCCAGGTTGCCCTCAGCCAGGGCCTGGCGGCAGGGCCGCACGGCACCGCACCTCCGGCGTTCCCGGTGTTCTCCAAGCCAATCATGAATTTTCGCGGGCTCGGCGCGGGAAGCCGCATCCTGCGCTCGGCCGAGGACTACGAGCGGTATCACACGGCCGGCCACTTCTGGATGACGCTGCTCGACGGCCGGCACGTGTCGAGCGATGTGGCGCTCGTCGATGGCGAGCCGAAGTGGTGGCGCCACGCGACCGGACTTGCCACCGGAGAGGGCATGTTCGACCGGTGGACCGTTCACGCCGCCGCCGACCCGTCGCTCGAGGCGGCCTGCGGCGCCTGGATCGGCCGGCATCTGAAGGGCTACACCGGCATCCTCAATCTCGAGACGATCGGCGGCGTCATCATCGAGGCGCATCTGCGCCTTTCCGACCAGTGGCCCGACCTCTACGGCAAGGGCTGGACCGAGGCTTTCGTGCGCCTCTATCGCGACAAGGCCTGGCGGTTCGCCGATGCCGATCGGGGCGACGGCTTCAGCATCGTGCTGTGCGGCCCTTGGGGCCGGCGCTATCGGCACCCGCCGGCGGCGCTCGTTCGGCAGGTGGCGGACATGCCGGGCGTCTCCAGCGTGCAGATCACGTTCTACGAGGACAAGGACCCGGAGCTTCACTCCATGCCACCAGGCGGCTTTCGCGTGGCCATCATCAACGCCTTCGACCTGGAGGGGGGCAAGGCCGCGCGCGAAGTCTTGCGGCAACATTTCCTGGGCGACGAGCCGGCGGTCAACATCCTGCACCGGTGATGACGTATAGTCGCTCCCGATGCATGGAAAGCACCGCAACTGCAGGGGATTGGCGAAGCTCGCGCTGCGAATCGCGGTGGCCGCGAGCGTATCCACGTTGCCGAGCGCCTGGGCCCAAGCCAATCTCGCCGACAGGCTGACCCCGGCGCAGCTCGCCACCTACGAGGCCTACCGGACGGCGCGCGACCGCTTCGACCGACAGCTTCGGACGTACTGGAGCCGCGTGGAGGCCAAACGCGACGCGCGCCGGGCAAAGCGCATCCTCGGGCAGGACTTCGAGGCACACGACTACATCGCCTACCAGCCACCCAAGTATGCCGGGCCGGACCTTCCCGCCGACATCGCCAGGATCGTCGCCGAGGTGAGGCCGCCTCCTCCCGAGCGGCCGATGGCCACGGTGGCGGATTTCCTGGAGGGGGCCAAGGAGCAGTATGGCTTCGTGCCCACGCTGACGACCGAGCGCGAGTTCAAGCGCCGATACGCCCGGGAGGCGCTGGCCGTCGGCCTCAGCAAGGACCAGGTGGTGCGCATCTACGCGCTGGAGACGGGTGGCCAGGGCACCTACGACATGCAGTCGGGCATCAACCCGATCACCAAACAGGGCAAGCCGATCTCGTCCGCGCTGGGCTATGCCCAGCTCCTGCACGCGAACTCGACGAGCGAGCTCGTCAAGCATGGTGAGCAGTTTGCCCGCCGCCTGCAGGCCATGG
>DATFCC010000427.1:0-8065 GCA_035253505.1 Hyphomicrobiaceae bacterium | reverse complement strand
TGAACACCGCTCCCAGTGTCGATCTGGAGATCTTCTTCGACTACAAGTCTGCCGAGATCACGCCGGCGGCGGAGGCGGCGCTGACGCCGCTCGGGCGCGCCCTCAGCGACGCCCGCCTTGCCGGCGACAAGTTCCTCATCGCCGGCCACACCGATGCCAAGGGCGGTGCGGAGTACAATCTCACGCTGTCACGCCAGCGGGCAGAGGCGGTGCGTCAGTTCCTGATCGACAAGTTCGGCATCGACGGAGCCAAGCTCGTCGCCACCGGCATGGGCCTCAAGCACCTCAAGAACGCCAAGCAGCCGCTGGCCGCCGAGAACCGCCGGGTTCAGATCGTCAATCTGTCCAAGGACGAAGCCGGCAAGCCGGGCAAGAACTGATCAGGCCTTGCGCCTGAGCGTGGCGATCTCGGTTTCGAGCGCGGCAATGCGCGCCGCCAGTTGCTCGTTCTCCTCGCGGGCCTTCACGGCCATGGCCTTGACGGCCTCGAACTCCTCGCGCTGCACCACGTCCATTTCGCGCAGCATGCGCTCGCCTTGCGATTTCACCATGGTCTCGAAGTCGCGGCGCATGCCCTGCGCGGCCCCCGCCGCGTCGGTCATCAGCTTGGCCAGCTCGTCGAGAAAGCGGTTGTTGGTCTGGGTCATGGTTCGGGCTCGATGGCATAGGCGGGGCGCAACCGCCGGCTGCAAACCTACTATGGTGGCCGCAGCGGCCCGCTTCAAGGTGGGCGGCGGGAAGGCAGCACCGGCGTGCGAATGCAGGTCGCTGCCGCCACCGTCCTTGACAGGCCCGGGCGGCTGTCGATAGGTGCCGCCCGCATGGGCCTCCTGGCGATACCCTACCCGGTCATCGATCCCGTGGCGCTGCGGATCGGGCCGCTGGCCGTCAAGTGGTATGGCCTCGCCTATGTGGCGGGCCTGCTGCTGGGGCGCTTCTATGTGAAGTCGCTGCTGCAGAACTCCCGCCTGTGGCCGCGCGAGAAGCCGCCCTTCGCGCCGGACCGGGTCGACGACCTCCTGCTCTACATGACCGTGGGCGTGCTGCTGGGTGGGAGGCTCGGGTACGTGCTCTTCTACCAGCCGCACCACTTTCTCACCCACCCCCTGGAGATCCCCGCCGTGTGGAACGGCGGCATGGCCTTCCACGGCGCCCTGGTGGGATCCATCATCGCCATGGCGCTGTTCGCCCGCCGCCTCGGCATCGACCTGTGGAGCGTCATGGACCTGACCGCCGCGGCGACGCCGATGGGCCTGTTCTTCGGGCGGCTTGCCAACTTCATCAATGCCGAGCTGTGGGGCCGGCCGAGCGATGTGCCGTGGGCCATGGTGTTTCCCGGCGCCGACGACTTGCCGCGCCATCCAAGCCAGCTCTACGAGGCCGCCACGGAGGGATTGCTCCTGTTCGCCGTGCTGTGGTGGCTCACGCATCGCAAGGGCGAGTTGCGGCGGCCGGGCGTGGTGTGCGGGACGTTCCTGCTCGGCTATGGGCTGGCGCGCTCGTTCTGCGAATTGTTCCGCGAGCCCGATGCCGGCCACCTGTTCACGATCGGCCCGTTCACTGCCGGCATTCTCTACTCGCTGCCGATGATCCTGGCTGGTGCTCTCATCATCCGCGCGGCCCTGCGGCGCGTTGCGGCCACCGCCGATGCCCGGCCCTGAGGAGCGCCAGGCGGCCGGTGCGCTGCTCGCCATCCTGCGCGAGCGGATCGCGCGCGAAGGGCCGCTGCCGGTGGATGCCTACGTGCGCGCCTGCCTGTTCGATCCTGCGCATGGCTATTGGAGCCGGCCGGAGACCATCGGCAAGGCCGGCGACTTCGTCACGGCGCCCGAGATCAGCCAGGTCTACGGCGAGCTCATCGGCCTGTGGTGTGCGGTGACCTGGCAGGGCATGGGCAGCCCGTCGCTGTTGCGCCTTGTCGAGCTCGGCCCGGGGCGGGGGACGCTCATGCGCGATGCGTTGCGGGCCGCGCGCGCGATGCCAGCGTTTCTGGATGCGGCCCGGGTGCACCTCGTGGAGGTCAGCCCCGCCCTGCGAGCCGTCCAACAGCGGACACTTGCGTCATCGCGGCAAAAGCCGGCATCCACGCACGCCTCGGCACCTCATCCGGCCGCTGGCGTGGATCCCCGCCTGCGCGGGGATGACGGTCCTATTGCCTGGCATGGCTCGGTGAAGGAGGTTCCTGAGGGGCAGGCGATTATCATCGCCAACGAGTTTCTCGATGCGTTGCCCATCCGCCAACTCGTGTTCGCCGACGGCGAATGGCGCGAGCGTGTCGTCGATGTCGATGCGAGCGGCCGGCTTCGGCTCGTTCCGGGTCCGCCGACCGCACCCCCTGTAACGGGCCTCGACGCCGCGCCGGCGCCGGGCACCGTTCTCGAGGTGCGCGCGGGCGAGGACGCCTTGCTGGCTCAGCTCGCTCTCCGGCGTCAGCCCATCGCGGCGCTGTTCCTCGACTACGGACCTGCCGGCGCTGCGACCGGGGACACGCTGCAGGCCGTGCGTGCGCACGCCTGGGCCGATCCGCTCGCGGCACCCGGATTGGCCGACCTGACGGCGCACGTCCATTTCGATGGCCTGGCGCACAAGGCTCGTGCGGCCGGCCTTGCCGTGGACGGCCCCTTGACGCAGGCGGAGTTCCTCGGCCGCCTCGGCATTGCCGAACGCGCCTCCCGGCTAATGGCCGCCAACCCGCAGCAGGCGCCCGGCATCGAGGCCGCCGTGCAGCGCCTTCTCTCGCCGACCGGAATGGGCACGCTGTTCAAGGCCATGGCCGTGCGCAGCCGCAGCCTTCCGCCGCTGGTGCCCTTCGTCTAGGCTCGACCGCCAATACGCCAGGGGAGCTCGACGGCACGATGGCCAAGGTGGACGACCTCAAGCGCATGATCGCCGATGCCAGCAGCATCGTGGCATTCACCGGTGCCGGCATCTCGACCGAGTCCGGCATTCCCGACTATCGCTCTCCCGGCGGCATCTGGACCAAGTTCCGGCCCATCGACTTCGGCGAGTTCATGGCCTCCGACGAGGCGCGGCGCGAGACGTGGCGGCGCAAGTTCGCCAGCCACGAGGTGCTGCAGAAGGCGACACCAAACGCCGGGCATCGCGCGCTGGCGCGCCTGGTGGAGCAGGGCAAGATGACTGCCGTCGTCACCCAGAATATCGACGGCCTGCATCAGGCCTCGGGTGTGCCCGACGCCAAGGTCATCGAGCTGCACGGCAACGGCACCTACGCGGCCTGCCTCGACTGCCGCCGCCGCTACGAGCTGGAGTGGGTGCGGGAGATCTTCGCCATCGACGAGAGGCTGCCGCTCTGTACGGCCTGCGGCGGCATGATCAAGACCGCCACCATTTCCTTCGGCCAGGCGATGCCGGAGGCGGAGATGGACCGCGCACGCGACGTTACGCTGGCATCCGACCTCTTCATCGTGCTCGGCAGCTCGCTCGTCGTCTATCCGGCGGCCGGCTTCCCCATCATGGCCAAGCGCAACGGCGCCCGGCTCGTCATCGTCAACCGCGAGCCGACGGAGCAGGACGAGCTGGCAGATCTTGTCATCAACGCCGAGATCGGCGCCACGATGGGCCGCGCCGTCGGCGTGAACTGAGGGCAGCCGCCCGCTTTGCAAGCGGCGCCAACCGGCTTATGGAGCCCTGATGTCCACCATCGCGCCACTCACCGCCGGCTGCCTTTCGGCGTCCCCAGCCGTCGCCCACGGGTTCTTCACGCGGCACGGCGGCGCCTCCCTCGGCGGCTACGCCAGTCTGAACTGCGGCCTCGGCTCCCAGGATGATCCCGCCGCGGTGCGCGAGAACCGGGCGCGCGTCGCCGCCCATCTCGGGGCACGCGACATCGTCACGGCGCACCAGGTGCACAGCGCGGTCGCCGTCGCCGCCGACGGGGCGTGGGACAGGAACCATCGCCCGCGGGCGGATGCCATCGTGACCGTCACGCCGGGCCTTGCCGTGGGGGTGCTCACGGCGGACTGCGCGCCCGTCCTGTTCTGCGAGCCGGAGGCTGGCGTGGTGGCGGCCGCGCATGCGGGCTGGCGGGGGGCGCTCGGCGGCGTGATCGAATCGACGCTCGCCATGATCGAGACCCTTGGCGGCCGGCGCGAGCGCGTCCATGCCGCGGTTGGCCCCTGCATCGGGCAGGCTGCCTACGAGGTGGGCCCCGAGTTCGAGGAAGCCTTCCTGGCCCAGAATTCGGCCAATAGCGGCTTCTTCGTCCGACCAACCGCCGCGGCGCGGCCGCATTTCGATCTGTCCGCCTACGCCGAGAATCGCCTGCGCGCTGCGGGCGTCGGCCGTGCCGAGCGCGTTGCAGCCTGCACATATGCACAGGGTGGAGATTTCTTCAGCTATCGCCGTTCCAGGGCGCGGGGCGAGTCTGACTATGGGCGACAAATATCGGCCATCGTCTTGACTTAGCGTCGGTTTTCCACAACTTTTGCAGCTTGGGGAGTGGGCACATCGGGCACACGCCGAGTTTTCCCCTGTCCGAAACTGGACGCCGGGGGACTCAGCAATTAGGGAGTTCACTGGGGTACCGGCCGAAGAATCGCCCGCCGCAGGGTTTGTACGTCGGCAGCCGGTTGTCAGTGGACATTTCTGGGAGAGGGGGACGTCACCGTGACGACCATGGACGCTGCTGCGGCGCGGCGCTCGATTCCGAGGTTGGCGCGCGTCATCCTCGTGACGACTGTCGGCTTGGGGCTCGCGGGCTGCGAGACAGCAGGCTCGATGTTCGGCGGAGGGTCATGGTTTGGCTCGAGCACGCCTCCGCAGGCCGAGCTTGCCGCGCCCGCTCCGGTGGCTCAGCAGCCGCCGCTCGCCAAGGTGATGGTGGCACCCATCATCGGCGCACCCGATGCCATCGCCAAGCAGATCCAGCAGGAGTTCGCGAGCTCCGTCGAGAAGCAGCGCGTCACCGTCGTCGCCGGGAAAGATGAGCGCGCCGACTTCACGCTGCGTGGCTATATCGTCGCCGCCAAGGACAAGCAGGCGACCAAGATTTCCTACATCTGGGATGTCACCGACCCCGCGGGCAAGCGCGTCAACCGCATCACCGGCGAGGAAGTGGTGCCCGGCAATCCCGGCAAGGACCCGTGGGCCGCCCTGACGCCGCAGGTAACGCAATCCATCGCCGGCAAGGCCGCCAACTCCTTCGTCACCTGGCTGCCGTCGCACAGCGCGCAGGCGCCTGTCGCCTCCAGCGGCTCCGCCGCGCCGCCTTCCAGCATCGGCGCCCAGCCCGCAGCGGGCGGGCCGCCGAGCGAGAACAAGCGCATCGCGTCGGCGCGGCCCGTGACGCCCACGCAACCGGACGCCACCGGCAGCATTACGCGCGACGGCGGGGTCAAGGCAGTCGTTCCGGCCGTCACCGGCGCCCCCGGCGACGGTGGCACTTCGCTTACCGCCGCCATCCAGCGCGAGCTCGCCAGCAAGGGCGTGACGGTGGCCGAACGCCCGACCGGCGGCGCCTACCGTGTGGAAGGCAGGGTGACGGTCGGCAAGGCGAAGGACGGCAAGCAGCCCATCAACATCGAATGGATGGTCAAGGACCCGCAAGGCAAGAAGCTCGGGACCGTTTCGCAGAAGAACGAGATCCCGGCCGGCTCGCTCGACGGGGCATGGGACACGACCGCGGAACAGGCCGCAGGCGCCGCCGCCCAGGGCATTGCCAAGCTGCTGCCGTTGCCCAAGACCTGACCTAGCCCGCGATCAACCATTGCACCTGCAAGGCGCGGCTTTTCGCCCTTGCCGGCTGCGGCGGGCGCGTTGCTGCCGTCGCGGCCCCTGCTGTGGCTGGTTTACAGGAGCGGCTGGTTTACAAGATGAGGGGCCAGTTGCTAGAAGGCCCGCAGTGCCAACGGAGCGCCGTCGATGCCATTCGATACGCGAGACGCGAGCCGCAACCGCTCGGCCCCGCTCGACCTGAGGCTCGTCGCCGGCAACAGCAACCGCCCCCTGGCAGACGCCATCGCCGGCATCCTCAAGCTGCCACTCGCCAAGAGCGTGGTGAAGCGCTTCGCGGACATGGAGGTGTTCGTCGAGGTGCAGGAGAACATGCGCGGCGAGGACGTGTACGTCCTGCAGTCGACATCGTTCCCGGCCAACGACAACCTGATGGAGCTGCTGATCCTGGTCGACGCGCTCAAGCGTTCGATGGCGCGGCGCATCACGGCGGTCATGCCCTACTTCGGCTACGCCCGGCAGGACCGCCGGCCGGGTCCGCGCACGCCGATCTCGGCGAAGCTCGTCGCCAACCTGATCGAGCGCGCCGGCGTTGATCGCGTCATGACGGTCGATCTGCACGCGGGCCAGATCCAGGGCTTCTTCGACATCCCCACCGACAACCTGTTCGCCGCGCCGGCGATGGTGCGTGACATCCAGGAGCGCTATGGCACCTCGAACCTGGTGGTGGTGTCGCCCGACGTCGGCGGCGTGGTGCGCGCGCGCGGCCTTGCCAAGCGCATCAACGTGCCGATCGCCATCTGCGACAAGCGCCGCGAGAAGCCGGGCGAATCCGAGGTGATGAACGTCATCGGCGACGTGAAAGGCAAGCGCTGCATCCTGATCGACGACATCGTCGACTCGGGCGGCACGCTGGTGAACGCGGCGCACGCCCTGCTGGCGGAGGGTGCGACCGAGGTGATGGCGTATATCACCCACGGTGTGCTGTCGGGCGGCGCGGTGGCCAAGATCACCGGCTCGAGCCTCAAGACCCTCGTCATCACCGACACCATCCAGCCGACCGAGGCCGTCAGGACCGCGGCCAACATCCGCGTGCTCTCGATCGCTCCGCTGATGGCCGAGGCCATCGCCCGCACCGCGCGCGAGGAGAGCGTGTCGAGCCTGTTCTACTGAGGCTCAGCGCGAATCGGCAGGTTCCCAGGACGTGACGTAGACGGCGGCAGCCGTGGCCGCCCCGTAGGCCAGCATGGACAGGCCGACCAGCGCGAACAGCGCCCACACCGGCGCCGAATAGCTCGTCAGGAGAAAGCCGCCGACGGCGATGACGCCGAGGCGCACACTCGCCGCGAGCACCGGCCCCAGCACCTTGCCGGAGCCCTGCGAGGCGAAATAGAGCGCGAGGCCGATGCCGACAAAGGCGAATGCCGGGCCGGCGAGGCGCAGATAGAGGTCGGCTGCGGCGCGCACGCCGGCATCCTGCGTGAAGTTGGCCGACCAGAGGCCGGGCTCCAGCGCAACCGTCAGCCCGATGGCGGCGAGCAGCACGGAAGCGACCCCCGCCGCGGTCCAGGCCACCCGGCGCGCCCGCCCCACATCGCCCGCGCCGATGGCCATGCCCACCAGCGGCACGCTGGCGACGCCGACGGCGAACGCGATCGGCACCAGCAGGAATTCCAGGCGCGCGCCGATGCCGTAGCCTGCCAGCGCCTCGGTGCCAAAGCGCGCCACGAGCGCCGTCAGCACCAGGACGGTCAGCACGGTCTGCAGCGGCGAGAATATCGCCACCGCACCCACCTTGAGGATGTCGAAGAACATCTCGCGGCGCACGGCGATGCCCGTGAACAGCAGGCGCACGCGGCCCCTGCCGCTGCACAGAAACCACAGCAGGAAGGCGCTGCCCGCCGCAAAGCCGATGACGAGGCCTGACGCGACGCCGGCCAATCCAAGCCGCGGCACCGGGCCAAAACCCAAGCCCAGCATGCCACCGATGCCGATCTGCAGCATGGCGGCCACCAGCAGAGTGAGGGACGGCACGCGCATGTTGCCGGTGCCACGCACGATCGAGGCCAGCGTGTTGAGGAGCCACACCAGCACGGCGCCGGCGAGCGCAATATTGGAATAGGCGACGGCGTGCTCCAGGACGGCGCCGCGGCCCCCGAGAGCGTAGAAGATCGATGGGCCGGCCAGCAGGAAGGTGATCGAGAATGCGAGGCCGGCAGCCACGCCGATGATAGTCGCGTGCAGGGCGAGAGCTTCCGCGCGCGCTTCCTCCCCTGCGCCCAGCGCCCGGCTGATCGCCGAGGAGACCCCGCCTCCCATGGCGCCCGCCGACATCATCTGCATCAGCATGGCCATAGAAAAGACGAGTGCGATG
>DATFCC010000426.1:0-8700 GCA_035253505.1 Hyphomicrobiaceae bacterium | reverse complement strand
GCGTTCCAGCACGTGGGGCGCGCCATCCGCGTTGGCTCCATTGGCGAGGGACGGTGCGCTGGATGCGCCCGGCTCGCCGGGCTTCGGCCAAGGAGCGCGCGCGGCGCGCCCCGGCTGGCCCGCTGCGGGAAGACGCTGCGGCAGCGGTGGCCGTCGCGGACCCTCGTTCGGCCGTAAGGGCCGCGCCGGGAAGGGGGGAAGGGGTGCCCGCACCGCAGCGGGCATCTCCGCTGCCTCGCTGCGTCCATTCGCCTCCGGCGGCGGAATCCAGCCCGCCCGCACCCGGTCACCGGCACGCGCTGGCGGCTCCGGAGATGACTGGCCCCGGGTTTGATCGCTTTCGCCGTCGGATTGGGCCGCAAGGCTCGGCGGCTCCACCCTTGTCTCGGGCTCCGTCTTGCGCCCGGGGGCGTGAGACATGACGGCCTCGATGGCCGCCGTCAGCGATTTCGTATGAACGGGATCGATGGGTTCGGCGGTCGCCGGATCGGCGTCGGTGGCCCGTTCCGCGAGCGGCATCCGTGGCGCGGCTGGTGTCTGGAGGGGCTCGGGCTCGGGTTTGCTCGCGGTACTCGTGCGCTGCTGGATACGCGCGCGTGCCGCCGCCAGGATCTCGTCGGCCGACTGAGGCATCAGCGGCTTGACCGGCTCGGCGGATGGCGGATCGAGGATATCGAGGTCGTCCGCGGCCGGGTCCGCAGCGGTTGCCGGTTCTTTCGGCGGCGGGGGCGACGCCGCGGGGACAGGCCGCGTGGGCTCGACCGGAGAAGCCGCTTCGGCCTTTGGGATCGGCTTCAGCCGCGCCTTGGCGTTGGCGCGCTGCAGGGCGCGGATGGCCTCCTCGAAGGTCATGCCCAGAGCCTTGAGCAGGCCGGCGGCGGGGCTCTTGCCGTCTCCGACCACTGCAGCCAGGACGATGGCGCCGTCGATCTGCTTGCGCTTGGACTGCTGCGCCGCCGATGCCGCCGCCTGCAGGACGCGCAGCAATTCGGAGTCGGGGCGCGGCTCGGTTCCAGGCTCCGCGCGCATGTCCTCGAGCAGGCCGCCCAGATATCCCGAGACATCGGTGCCGAGCCGGGTGAGGTCGACGTTGGCGGATTGCAGAATGATCGAGGCCTCGCTGTCCTCGATCAGGGCCAGAAGCAGGTGCTCGAGCGTGACGAGCCGGTGGGATTGGTCGCGCGCGGAACGATGCGCCCGCTCCAGGCTCTGGCCCAGGTTGGGGGACATCGGAATCGATCTGAGCTGGTCCGCAAAGCTTTGCGGCATCAACGACCTACCCCTCGATACGGTGCGGAACGCCCCGCTGCGCCGGCATCCGCCGGGCCGCGCGCGCCCGGGGCATAGCTCGGCAGCGCATCCCATTCAAGTCTCGGTTAATCCTATCCGATCGGCGCAGCCTTGGCACGTCTGCGGCGGCAACAAGTTGTGCAGGTGTGGCCGCCAATTGTGCGGAAAATCCGTTGAGCCGGCACCCTCGCCGTTATAAGTGCTTGGGCGCCCGCGGGCGCATGCCAATGGTCGCGAGCGGCGTGGGAGAGCGAATGGCAAAGCATCAGGCAGGAGGGCCGGTGGAGGAGGCCGCGGCGCCACCCTCGGCGCATCTGCAGGCGCGCATCCTGGCGGAGGCGCTGCCGCATATGCAACGCTACGATCGCCAGGTCGTGGTGGTGAAGTATGGCGGCCACGCCATGGGTGATCCGGCTCTGGCGGCCGCGTTCGCCCAGGATATCGTCATGCTCAAGCAGGCGGGCGTGAACCCCATCGTGGTGCACGGTGGCGGCCCGCAGATCGCCGGCATGCTGAAACGCCTGGCCCTCAAGAGCGAGTTCGTGAACGGCCTGCGCGTCACCGACAAGCCCACCGTCGAGGTGGTCGAGATGGTGCTGGCCGGCCTCATCAACAAGGACATCGTCACCGCCATCAACCGGCAGGGCGGCAAGGCTGTCGGCATCTCCGGCAAGGATGCCAACCTGATGATCGCCCGCAAGATCACCGAGATGCCGCACCCCGAGTCGAACCTGATGCAGGCGGTCGACATCGGCTACGTCGGCGATCCCGCCGAGATCAACCCCCACATCGTCGAGGTGATCTCGGCCTCCGACCTGATCCCGGTGATCGCGCCCGTCGCCATCAGCCGGGAAGGCGACACGCTCAACGTCAACGCCGATACCTTCGCCAGTGCGCTCGCCGCGCGCATGAAGGCCAAGCGCCTGCTGCTGCTGACCGACGTGGCGGGCGTGCTCGACAAGAGCGGCAAGCTCGTGCCCCAGCTCACCATCGAGGAGGCACGCTCCCTGATCCGCGAAGGCGTGATCAGCGGCGGCATGATCCCCAAGATCGAGGGCTGCATCGAGGTGGTGGAGGCCGGGGTCGAAGCGGTCGTGATCATCGACGGGCGGGTGCCGCACTGCGTGCTGCTGGAGCTTTTCACCGAGCATGGCGTCGGCACGCTGGTTACGCGCAAGGCCAAGAAGGGGTGAGGGGGATCGTCATGGCGACGAGCGCAGGGTCTCCCTCTTCCCGCTTGCGGGGAGCGGGTCCGGGTGACGGGCACACGCAAGTGCCGGAGCAAGATTCCACTCCTCACCCTAACCATCTCTCCGCGGAAATGCGGGGAGAGGGAACAGGGGCGGTGCGCGTGGCGAGGCGCGGGTTCGACGCCACCCGCGTGTGGATCTTCGATCTCGACAACACGCTCTACCCCGCCGATTGCAATCTGTTCGCCCAGGTCGACCAGAAGATGGGCGAGTTCATCGCGCGCTACCTCGGCGTGCCCTTCGTCTACGCACGCCACCTGCAGAAGACCTACTATCGTCAATTCGGCACCACGCTGTGCGGACTGATGAAGGTCCATCGCATGGACCCCAAGCCGTTCCTCGACTACGTCCATGATCTCGACCTGTCGGTGGTTCGCGAGCATCCCGAGCTGGCCGCGGCCATCGACCGGTTGCCGGGCCGCAAGCTCATCTTCACCAACGGCTCGCGCGGTCATGCCGAGCGCGTGGCGGGAAAGCTCGGCGTGCTGCAGTGCTTCGAGGGCATCTTCGACATCTGCGACGCCGACTATGTGCCCAAGCCGACGGCAAGCTGCTACGACCATTTCTGCCGGGTGCACGGCGTCGACGCCAGGATGTCGGCCATGTTCGAGGACATGCCGCACAACCTGCAGGCGCCGCACGCGTTGGGCATGACCACGGTGCTGGTGCGCTCGCAAACGGGCAGCGACAGCCCCGTGCAGCAGATGATGCGTGCCTGGGTGGAGCCGCCCGAGCACGTGCACCACGTGACCTTCGAGCTGGCGGGCTTCCTGCAAGGGTTGCAGCCGGGTCAGCCGGCGGCTCCGTGAATTGCACCGCCCCGCGCGCGACGCCATCGGCCGTGATCGGCCTGTATTGCGGCGGCGTGGAAACGTTCCTGGCCCAGGATGGCCGCGCGCTGACGACGGCGATCCGCAAGGCGCCCGTCGCAGAGGCGCTGCTGGAACCGGCCGGCTTTCGCGGTGACGCAAGCGCGGAGGCGGCTCATCGCCCGCTCGACAGGGCCGTTCATCTCTTTGCTCATGAGTGCTACGCGGAGGTCGAGGCCCGCCTTGGCCGCGTCCTGCCGCGGCCGGCGTTCGGCGAAAACCTCATTGCGACCGGAATTCGCGAGGAACAGGTCTATGTCGGTGACCGGTTCCGCGTCGGCAGTGCCGTCATTTGCGCGACGCAACCGACCGAGCGCTGCAGGACCATCGGCCGAAGCCTCGGGATGCCGCGGATTCTCAAGGTCCTGCACGAGCTGGACGTCTGCGGCTTCTATGCGCGGGTGCTCGAACCGGGTCGCGTCGCGCCCGGCGATCCGCTGGTACTGCTCGAGCGGCCGCAGAGCGGCTAATCGATCGAGCGGCTTCACCGCCTGATGTTCCGCGGGCTGGACCATCAAGGGCTATTGGCGGAGGCGATGGCACTGGAGCAGCTTTCATCAGCGAAGGTCATGGGCGGGCGGCTTCACCGCGGCGAGCCATTGAACAGCAGTCTCGGCGAGGTCTAGGCTGCTTTCGTGGATGACGGGCTATTCGATGCGCTCCATCAGACGCTTGAGCGCGCCGGCAACGCCCTCCTACACTCTCCGCAACCCGACCGGAGCCGCCCATGTCAGCCCGACTGAAGCCCCTCACAGACCGCCTCCCGGAAAGGCCGATCGCGGATGGCGTCCGTATCGGCCACGTGCACCTCAAGGTCGCCGATCTCGACCGCGCGCTGGCCTTCTACTGCGACATCCTCGGTTTCGAGCTGACGCAGCGACGCGGGCGGGAGGCGGCCTTCCTGGCGGCCGGTGGCTACCACCACCACATCGCGCTCAACACCTGGGAAAGTCTCGGTGGCTCCCCGCCGCCCCAGGGCTCGACCGGGCTCTATCATCTGGCAATCCTCTATCCCACCCGTCCCCTGCTGGCCGACGCCTACCGGCGCGTGCTGGCCGCCGGCATCACTCTCGACGGCGCCAGCGACCACGGCGTCAGCATTGCGCTCTACCTGCGCGATTTCGATGAGAACGGCGTCGAGCTCTATTGGGATCGCCCGCGCGAGGAGTGGCCGGTATCGGCCGACGGCTACCTGAACATGGGTCGCCTGCCTGTGGACCTGCAGGCCCTCGCGGCCGAACGCTGAGGCAGGTCATCCACAGGCGCCGCCGGTCTGTGGATATCGGGGACAAGCCGCGTCTGCCACACGCGCGCCCCGGCAAGGGTTCGTAGTTTTCCGGCTCCTGAAACCTGCGGGAGCCGATCGATGCCGTTGACCGCGACCACCCCCGACGCCATTTGCGACCGCGACGCCATCTCCTTCGTCATGCTGGACGGCGACAGCTTCGTGCGCGTAGACGTGCCGCGCAGCGTGCTGGACCGCATGACGTCGCTGCGCTCGCAGGAGGCGCAGCTTGCCGCCTTCAACGAACGGCGTCCGGCAATCGAGCGCATCGCCAGTGCCAAATACGACGCCGGCGACTTCTGCGGCTTCGCCAACAGTCGCGTGGTGCCGATTGCGCCCGACGACCTGCTGCGCCTCGCGGCAGAGGGCCACGCCTGACGCTCACCCGCGCCGGCGGCGCTGCGGCACCTGGGCGATCTCCTTGACCAGCTTGGAGACGAGAAGCTGGCCGAACGCCTCGAAGCTTTCGGCCTCCACGACGAACGCGCCGGGGCCACCGATCACGTTGTTCTCGTAGTAGGCCGTGAGGCCGCCCGGCGGATGCGTGTGCAGCGGGTTCGTCGGCAGCGGCACGTCGCTCAGGATCACGAGGCCGTTGATGGTGACGCCCTGGGCGACGGCAGCGTCGCGGGCCACGGTGACGGGGCGGCCGGAATTGTTGGTGCCGTCGCCGGAGACGTCGATCACGCGCCGCGGGGCCGCGAACGGGCTGCGCGCGAGGACACCCATCGAGTAGTCGATCGCTGCGCTGATGGAGGTGCGGCCCATGAACGCCCGCGGCGCCTCGCGGATGCGCTGGGACACGGCGCGGGCCGCGGCCTCGCTGCCGACCGCTGTCCAGTCGACGACAACCGTCTGCTCATTGTCGGAGGCCCATTCCAGAAACGCGAGGGCGATCCGTCCCGACACCCCGCCGGTCATCGCCTGCACGACGCGTGGGTGCGAGATGGCGGCGGCATAGCCGTTGCGCTGGAGATTGAACTTGCGCTCGTCGACGCTGCGCGAGACATCGGCGGCCAGCACCAGCAGCAGGTCGACCTGCTCGTCGTCGGCCCAGGCCCGCCATGCGAGAGAGACCGAGGCCGTCAGCGTGAGCGCAACAAGGCACCAGGCAATCATGGGCTTGCGCATCGCACTCTCCGGTGATTGTGCCCCGACACGGCTGAGACTAGGCGCGGAAGGCCCCCAGGTCGAGAGCCGTCGCGGCCGGTGCGAGCGCCAGACTAGATGGTCCCGTCACAGCGCAGGAGTTCGGATTTCAGGAACCCGATCTGCGTCATCACCTCGCGGTCGAGGTTTCCTTGGCCGACGCGGCATTGCGTCTTGATGAAGCGCAGGTCGATGTCGAAACCCAGCATGCCCTTGAGCTGCTGGCGCACGCCGTCGGGCAACTCGCCGCCCAGCAGGGCGCTGCCGGATTCGATGAGCGTGCACACCTGGCCCACGAGCTCCGGGCCGGAGGCGCGCAGCTTCTCCATGGCGACGATCTGCTGCTCGACCGACTTGACGTAGTCCTTGGTGCACTCGGCGAACTTGCCGGGCTCGGCGGGCTGCGGCCCACCGAAGGGCAGCGGCATCTGGGCGGCGGCCGGGCCGGCAGCCGCGAGGGCGATGATCGCCAGGGCCGGAAGCAATCGCATGGAGCATCTCCGCGCGCAGGGCTCGAGGACTTGGCCAGCGCATCGCACGCATGTGTCGGGATCGGGGCGGAATTCATTACGGTTTGGTAGGGTGCATGGCGGCCGGCGGGCTTTCACGGCCGCGGCCGTTTCCGGCTCGTCGGTGGTGTCATGACGCTCGTTCCCGTTTCAAGGCTTTTCTGCGCGCGCGACTTCCGGCTCGAGAGCGGCGCTGTGCTGCCCGAGCTGACCCTCGCCTATGAGACCTACGGCACGCTGGCGCCGCATGGCCGCAACGCCGTGCTGGCGACGCACGGCTACACCTCCAGCCATCACGTGGCGGGCCGCTATGGTGCGACCGGCATCGCCAAGGGGCACAGGGAGGGCGATGTCGGGACCTGGGACAGGCTGATCGGCCCGGGCAAGCCGATCGATACGGACAGGCTGTTCGTGGTCTCGTCCAACATGCTGGGGTCGTCCTATGGGTCGACCAATCCCGCCAGCATCAACCCCGCCACCGGCAAGCCGTACGGCCCCGACTTTCCGCACTTTACGGTCGGCGACATCGTGCGCGCGCAGAAGGCCATGCTGGATGGTCTTGGCGTGACGCACCTCGTGGCCGTCGCTGGCCCGTCCTACGGTGGCTACCAGGCCTTCCAGTGGGCGGTGACGTATCCGCAGTTCGTCGATGGCATCGTCGCGGCGGTGTCGGCGCCCAGGCATTTGCGCGCGCCCAATTCCACCCAGGCGATGATCGATCAGCTCGCCGAGGACCCCAACTGGAACGGCGGCTGGTACTACGACAACGGTGGAGTGGCGCGCATCATGACCAGGATGCGCATCGCCACCTTGAAGTTCTACGGCATCGAGGCGCAGCTTGCCGCGCAGTATCCGGATCGGGCTGCACGGGAGGCCGCCATTGTTGCCGCGGCGGAGCTGTGGGCGGAGAACTTCGACGCCAACTCCATGGTGGCGCTGCGGCGCGCGCTGGAGACCTTCGACACGACGCCGCAGTTCGACTGCATCAAGGCGAAGGTGCTTTACGTCATCTCGCGCACCGACCAGCTCTTTCCGCCGGCGATCGTGCCCGGCGTGATGCAGGCATTGAAGGACGCCGGCGTCGATGCGCGCTACTTCGCCCTCGACAGCGACCTGGGGCATCTGGCCAGCGGCCTCGACGGCGACAAGTGGGCGCCGGCGCTTCGCAGTTTCATGGCTGAGCTGACGGGAGCCTAGCGGGCGAGGCTGCGACGCGCCCGCCGCAGGGATCAGCCCTTGCCGAGGGCCTTCGCCAGCGTCGTGCCGAGCGAGGCCGGGCTGTCGGCGACCGCAATGCCGGCCGATTTCATGGCCTCGACCTTGTCCTCGGCCTTGCCCTTGCCGCCGGCGATGATGGCTCCCGCATGCCCCATGCGGCGGCCGGGCGGCGCGGTCATGCCCGCGATGAAGCCGGCCATCGGCTTCTTGCGGCCTTTCTTGGCCTCGGATCTGATGAAGTCGGCGGCGTCCTCCTCGGCGGCGCCGCCGATCTCGCCGATCATGATGATGGAATCGGTGGCGGCATCGCCGAGAAACATCTCCAGCACCGCGATGAACTCGGTGCCCTTGACGGGATCGCCGCCGATGCCGACCGCGGTCGACTGTCCGAGCCCGGCGTCGGTCGTCTGCTTGACGGCCTCGTAGGTCAGCGTGCCCGAGCGCGAGACGATGCCCACCTTGCCGGCCTTGAAGATATTCCCCGGCATGATGCCGATCTTGCAGGCGTTGGGCGTGAGCACGCCGGGACAATTGGGCCCAATGAGGCGCGACTTGGAGCCGTCGAGCGCCCGCTTGACCTTGACCATGTCCAGCACGGGAATGCCCTCCGTGATGCACACGATGAGGGGGATCTCAGCGTCGATGGCTTCCAGGATGGCATCGGCGGCGAAGCGCGGCGGCACATAGATGGAGGTGGCGGTGGCGCCCGTCTTGGCCTTGGCTTCCATGACCGTATCGAAGATGGGCACGCTGGCGAGCTTGGGGTCGGCGTGCTTGGTGCCGCCCTTGCCAGGCGTCACACCGCCCACCACCTGGGTGCCGTAGGCCAGCGCCTGCTGTGTGTGGAAGGTGCCCTGGCTGCCCGTGATCCCCTGGCAGATGACCTTGGTGTTCTTGTCGACGAGGATGGCCATGGACGCGCCCCTGTAACTTTCGCCAGGGGTTGTGAGGCAGATTCCCAACGGGATCAAGTGCGCCGATGGTGAGTCTTGCCAATTGCGAGAACCCGGGCAGTATCGCCCCCTTTTTTCGGAAAGGCGCACAATCCATGAGCAACGGGTGGGAAGAGTCCGCGCAGGCCTGGATCGCCTCCGTCGGCGAGCGTGGCGATTGGGGCCGCGAGCATGTGA
>DATFCC010000425.1:0-2443 GCA_035253505.1 Hyphomicrobiaceae bacterium | reverse complement strand
GAGCCCGCGCACCAATTCGCCCTTCGAGCTGCCCGGCGGCCGGCAGCAGCAGAACACCGCGCCGCGACGGGACGAGGCCTCCGATTTCGTGCGGCGCGTGCTGGCCGACACGGAGGACGTCTGGACCAGCGTGTTCAAGGCTGCCGGCAAGACCTACGAGAAGCCGACGCTGGTGATGTTCTCGGGTGCCACGCGCACCGGCTGCGGCATCGGCCAGTCGGCGATGGGCCCGTTCTATTGCCCGCTCGATCGGAAGGTCTACATCGATCTCGCCTTCTACAAGGAGCTCCGGGACCGTTTCCGCTCGCCGGGCGAGTTCGCGCAGGCCTATGTGGTGGCCCACGAGGTGGGGCACCATGTGCAGACCCTGCTCGGCGTCGCCGACAAAGTGCAGGCGCTCAAGCAGAGGGCGCTGCAGCGCGGAGACGAGCGCGGCGCCAATCAGCTCCAGGTGCGCATGGAGCTGCAAGCCGACTGCCTGGCCGGGGTGTGGGCCAACCTCACCAACCAGGCCAACCAGCGGCTGGAGCCCGGCGACGTCGAGAACGGGCTCAACGCGGCGGCGCAGATCGGCGACGACACGATGCAGAAGCGCTCGCAGGGCCACGTGGTGCCGGAGTCCTTCACGCACGGGTCCTCGCAGCAGCGCGTGCGCTGGTTCAAGCGGGGGCTCGACAGCGGACAGACGCAGGCCTGCGACACCTTCGGCACCAACGACCTGTGATCGTCGGCCGCGGTGGCACCGGGCTTGCGCGAGGCGTCTGACCCCTTGCCTTGCCGCATCGCCGGTGGCGGTCAGCCGGGAACGCGGCCGAGCTCGATCTGGCGGCCGAGGCTCGTGCGCAGCTCGGAAGCGAAGTCCAGCGTGCGGCTCACCACGAGCTGACGCTGCCGATCGAGCGTGACGATGTGGTAGCTGTCGTCCAGCACGACCACCTCGACCAGTCCGCCGAGATGGCGCTGCAGATAGTCGAGATTGCTGAGGCTGGCACGGTCGTCGGCGCGCGGATGCACGATCAGCGTCGGCTGGCGGATCGCGGCGACCTCGCGTTTCACCTGCTGCACCAGCCATCGCAGCTCGAGCATTAGGCTGCCCGGCAGCGCGGCGATGCCTGCACGCGAGCTGTCTCCGCTCTTGATCGCTTCCTCGACCAGCGCCCGCAGACGCGCGTCCTTGACGCCCCACGGGTCCCGCTCGGCGAACCTGATGAAGTCAGCCAGCCATCTGTGCTGGACGATATTGAACAGCCGGCTGTACCAGGGAATGCCCCACCCATCGAGCCACAGGGTCGGTGCGTAGAGCCCGAGGGCGGACACCTCACGGGGATACTGCGCGGCGTGGTGCAGCGCCAGGATGGCGCCCATCGACAGGCCGCAGGCGACGATGGTGTGGCAGTGCTCGGCGAGGCGGTGGTGCTCCTCCTCGACGCTGGCGTACCAGTCGCCCCAGGTGGTGGCTCTGAGCTCCTCCGCGCTGCCGCAATGGCCGGCGAGCTGGGGCACGTGAACGGTATGGCCTGCGCGCGCCAAACCCTGCGCCACGTAGCGCATCTCCACCGGCGTGCCGCCAAGGCCGTGGATTAGCAGGAAACCTGTCCCGCCCCCTGGAAAGCGCAGGCTCTGATCGACGGTCGGCATGCAGCGCGCTTCGCTGTCCCCGGCGCTCAGCGTTCCAGCGCCGACATGGGGCGCGACTGGGCGTAACCGCGCGGCGGCTTGAGCAGCGAGCGACCGGTGGTCGCCAGCCACTCCGCCAGATGCATGGTGACGTCATCGAAATCGGCGAAGATCGCGTGCTCGAGGCCTCTCTTGCGGCAGTGCGCCGCAAGCGCACCCTTGGCGATGATGAAATCGGCGCGGGACGACATGCAGAAATCGGAGCGGCCGTCGCCGACGACGATGCGCGGCCCTCCAAGCCACTGGCCATGGGAGCACTTGCAGTTGGCGCTGCCGACCCGGCATCCGGACCGTGCATAGGGAAAGGACAACCGCCAGCGATCGCCGCCCCGCCATTCAAGTTTGTTGGCGAAGTAGGGGACGGCAAGGTCGGCGTTCTTCAGGACGGTGCCGATGACGCGATCGAACCCATCGGAGACGATCTTCACCTCGGCTCTCACCTCGCGGCAGAATTCCAGGAACGCCGGGAAAGCCGGATCGACCCGCATGTGGCGGATGGCGGCGTCGAGCTGGTCGGGCGTGGCGCGCAGCAGCTCCGCCTGCCGCTGCATGCACTCGAGCGAGGACATCCGGCCCGACTGCCAGGCAGCCTCCACCACGCGCCATTGCGGGTCCGCGAAGCGGGTGAGCAGGGTGTCGGTCGGATCGCCGGGCGCGATGGTGCCGTCAAAATCAACCAACACCTGCCACCGGGGGCGTGACGGCATTAACTGTGGCTTGCTCATGTGAATGCCGTCTCGAAGCTGGATTGCAAATTGCAAAAGGG
>DATFCC010000424.1:0-6902 GCA_035253505.1 Hyphomicrobiaceae bacterium | reverse complement strand
GGCGGTGCAGGCCTATCGGGACCTCCTTGCGGATGTCCGCTCGATCCTCGGGTCGGGGACGAAGATCGGATATGCGGCGGACTGGTCGGAGTATTTCGGGCACCAGCCGGCCGACGGTACGGGCGACGTCCATTTCCACCTCGATCCGCTCTGGGCATCCGACGCGATCGACGCCATCGGCATCGACGTCTATTGGCCGCTCGCCGACTGGCGCGACGGTGCGGATCATGTCGATCGCGAAGCCGGCATCCTCTCGCCATACGATCCTGCCTACCTCGCAGCCAACCTCGTCGGCGGCGAGGGGTACGACTGGTTTTACGCCAGCCCCGCCGATCGCGACGCGCAGGTGCGCACCCCCATCACCGACGGCGACTACGGCAAGCCGTGGGTATTCCGCTTCAAGGACATCAAGAGCTGGTGGCTCTCTGAGCACTTCGATCGTCCCAGCGGCATCGAGGCCGCGAGCCCGACCGCATGGGTGCCGCAGTCCAAGCCCTTCTGGTTCACCGAGCTCGGCTGTCCCGCCGTCGACAAGGGCGCCAACCAGCCCAACGTCTTCATCGACGCCAAGAGCTCGGAGTCGGCTCTGCCCTACTATTCGCAGGGCACGCGTGACGATCTCATCCAGCGCTGCTATCTGCAGGCCTTCATCACCGGCTTGGATCCCGCGAGCCCCGCGTACATCGCGGGGGCCAATCCTTTGTCCTCCCTCTACGGCGGACGCATGGTCGATCTCGACCGCATCCATCTCTACACCTGGGACGCACGGCCCTATCCGGCCTTCCCCAACAACGCCGAGGCCTGGGGCGACGCCGCCAACTGGCGCCTGGGCCATTGGCTCACCGGCCGCCTCGCGGATGCGCCGCTCTCCGCGACGGTGTCCGCCATCCTCGGCGACTACGGGTTTTCGCACCACGACACGAGCAAGCTCGGTGGCATGCTTGCCGGCTTCGTCGTCGATCGCATCCTCTCCGCGCGCGAGGCGCTGGAGCCGCTGCAGCTCGCCTTCTTCATCGACGCCCGCGAGAGCGCCGGCAAGCTCGTCTTCACGCAGCGTGGCGCGCAGTCCCCCCTTGCCGGACTGACCAGCGATGAGCTCGTCGAGCGCCGCGAGGGCGAGGCCCTGGCCAGCGTTGTCCGAGCGCAGGAGACCGACCTTCCGGCCTCCGCCAAGCTCACCTTCATCTCAGCCGCTGGCGACTATCCGCCCGCCGTGGAGGAGGCGCGCCGCCTCGCCGGTCACAGCGGCCGCATCGCCGTCGCTGATCTCCCTTTCGTGCTGGAGCCCGAGCAGGCCGCGCGCATGGCCGAGATCTGGCTTTTCGAGGCGTGGGCGGCACGCGAGCGTGCGGCATTCACCCTGCCGCCGAGCCGCCTGGCGCTGGAGCCCGGCGATGCCGTCTCGCTCACCCTCGACGGCCGGACGCGCCTCCTGCGCATCACCGATATCGGCGAGCACGGCGATCGTGACATCGAGGCTCGCGGCCTCGATCTCGACATCTATTCCGGTGCAGCCCCGATCGTGCGCGCGCCGGCCGGTGGACCCGCCGTCATCGTCGGCCAGCCGCTGGCGCTGTTCCTGGACCTGCCCCTCCTGCGCGGCGACGAGCCGCCCCACGTCGGCTACGTCGCCGCCGCGCAGCAGCCCTGGCCCGGCAGCGTCGCCTTCTACCGCTCGCCTGAGAGCTCGGGCTTTCAGCTCAAGGCAACGGCGACGGCACCTGCCACCACCGGCGTGACGCTCGACCCGCTGCCCGCGGCTGCCACCTCGCGCTACGACCGCGGCAGCGTGCTCCGTGTGCGCCTCGATCAGGGTGCGCTGGCGTCGGTGACCGAGCTCGCTCTGCTCGCCGGCGCCAACACGGCGGCGATTTGCAACGAGGACGGCGGCTGGGAGGTGCTGCAATTCGGACAGGCCGAGCTCGTCGCTCCTTCCACCTACGCACTCTCGGGATTTCTGCGCGGGCAGGCCGGCACCGAGGACGCCATGCGCGAGCCGCTCAGCCCCGGCGCCCGCTTCGTCGCGCTCGACGCTGCCGTGGTGCCCGTCGACATGACCCTCGACGAGATCGGCCTTGCCTACACCTGGCGCTGCGGTCCGGGAAACCGCGACCTCGCCAGCCCCTACTACACGGAGACCACCCATGCCTTCACAGGCCGCGGGCTGAAGCCGCTGAGCCCCGTGCATGTCCGCGCCACGCGCTCCGCCGGGGGCGATCTCGCCCTCACGTGGATACGGCGCACGCGCATCGGCGGCGACGGCTGGGAGGCTCCCGAGGTGCCGCTCGCCGAGGACAGCGAGCGCTACGAGATCGATATCCTCGACGGCGGCGATGTGGTCCGCACGCTCTCATCGGCCACCACCTCGGCCAGCTACACCGCTGCCCAGCAGATCGACGACTTCGGCGCTCCACCGCCCTCCGTCACCGTCGCCGTCTATCAGCTCAGCGCCACCCACGGCCGCGGCACGCCCCGCACCGCCGTGGTTTGACGTTTCATCGGTGAAGTATCCGGGAATGCGCTTGTAGACGCAGGAGGTGTAGGTTGGGTCAAGCGAAGCGCAGACCCAACACCCGCGCCACCACTGGGCTTTCGACCATGGCGCATGTTGGCTGTGCTGTGCCGTTGGGTCTTCGCTGACGCTCGGCCCAACCTACATCGACCACGCCGCCCGCACTGCCGCGGGCCAGAGCGGTCTTGCCGATCTCACGACCGACTCCTCCCCCAACACAACCAATCCTGCCCCACCATGGACCAACCCCGCTGGCTCGAGCTGGCCTGGGCGGACCTCGGCGTGACCGAGGCGTCCGGCGCCGCCGACAACCCCGACGTCGTGCGCTATTACGCCGACGCCGGCCATCCCGAGGTGCGCCACGACGAGGTCGCCTGGTGCGCGGCGTTCGTCGGGGCCTGCCTGGAACGCGCCGGCTTGCAAGGCACCCGCTCGCTTGCCGCCCGTTCCTATCTCGACTGGGGCACACCCCTCGACGAGCCGCGCATCGGTGCCGTCGCCGTGCTCAGCCGGGGCAGCGATCCGAGCCTCGGCCACGTTGGCTTTCTGCTCGCCATGAACGCCTCGCGGATCGTGCTGCTCGGCGGCAACCAGGGGGATGCCGTGTCGGTGCAATCGTTCGATCGTTCGCGCCTGCTCGGCCTGCGGTGGCCCGCCGCTCACGTCATCCCGCGCGGCGCCCCAGCGACGAATGAGGGCGCGACCCACGACATGCATGCCATCTTCGAGCGCGCTCTGGCCCACGTGCTGGAGATGGAGGGCGGCTTCGACGAGGACCCCTACGATCCCGGCGGGCCGACCAACCGCGGCATCACGCTGGCCGAGTTCGCGCGGGACAAGGGGCTCGAGCTGACACCGGCCAACTTCGCGGCCATGAAGGCCGAGCTGAAGGCCATCACGCCCGACACCGTGCGACGCATCTACCGCGACAGCTACTGGCAGGCTGCCGCGTGCCCTGACCTTCCGCCCGCGCTCGCCCTTTTTCATTTCGATGCAGCGGTCAACCAGGGCGTCGCCGGCGCCGCGCGCATGCTCCAGCAGGCAGTCGGCGCCGATGTCGATGGCGAGATCGGCCCACTGACTCTGGCGGCCGCTGCGGCACGGCCGCTCGCTGCAACGCTTGACGCCTACGCCGCCATCCGTCGCCAGCGCTACCGGGCTTTGCCCACCTTCTGGCGGTTCGGCAAAGGCTGGCTGTCGCGCGTCGATGCAACTCTGGCATTGGCCCGCGAGATCGCCCGCTCCGTTCCAGCTCCCCCTCCAACGCAGAAAGGCCCAGCCCCCATGACCAGCGAACCCGCGCCCGTTCCCGGCACCCCGGCCATCTCCGAACCCAAGTGGTGGGGCAGCTCCGTCACCATCTGGGGCATCCTCATCACCGCGCTGTCGACCGTGTTGCCGGCGGTTGCACCCGCGCTCGGCTTCAACATCACCGCCGAGCTCATCCGCCAGCTCGGCGACAATGTCGTCACGCTCGCCCAGGCCCTCGGCGGCCTCATCGGCACGATCATGGCCATCTACGGTCGCCTGCGCACCAACGCGCCGCTGGAGCGCCGCCAGATCACGCTTCACATGTAGCCGGCTCGCCGGCCCGCGGCCTAGCCGAAGCTGGCCCGCCCCGGTATGATCGGCCCGACGCCGGGGCCGGGCCCACGGCCACGTCTGTGGCCATTTTCCGCGCTAGCCTGTGCGTGAGGGGCCGGACCCCGTGAACGTATCGGCAAGCGGAAGGGCAAGGACGTGCGCGCGCTGGTTGTCGAGGATGATCGCGATCTCAATCGCCAGCTCGTCGCGGCCCTGACCGACGCCGGCTTCGCCGTCGATGCCGCCTTCGACGGCGAGGAGGGCTACTTCCTCGGCGAGACCGAGCCTTATGACGTCGTCATCCTCGACACCGGCCTGCCCAAGATGGACGGCATCAGCGTGCTCGAGCAGTGGCGGCGCGCGGAGCGCAAGATGCCCGTCATCATCCTCACCGCCCGCGACCGCTGGAGCGACAAGGTGGCCGGCATCGATGCCGGCGCCGACGACTACGTCGCCAAGCCGTTCCACATGGAGGAGCTGCTGGCACGCATCCGCGCCCAGGTGCGGCGCGCATCGGGTCATGCCAAGAGCGACCTGGAATGCGGTCCGCTGCGCCTCGACACCAAGACCGCCCGCGTGACCCTTCGCGGCCAGCCGATCAAGCTCACCTCGCACGAGTATCGCCTGCTCGCCTACCTCATGCACCACAACGAGCGCGTGGTGTCGCGCACCGAGCTCGTGGAGCACCTCTACGAGCAGGACTTCGACCGCGACTCCAACACCATCGAGGTATTCATCGGGCGGCTGCGCAAGAAGATCCCGCCCGACATGATCAAGACCATCCGTGGCCTCGGCTACCGGCTGTCGCAGGAGGGCGATGACAACTAATTCGCTGGCGTTCCGGCTCTTCGCCACGGCAGCCGTCTGGAACCTGCTGGTGCTGCCGATCGCCGGCGCCATCATCTATTCGCTGTACCATCAGGAAGTGGTCACCGCCTTCGACCGCCGCATCTACCTGTCTCTCACCGTCGTTCTCTCCGACACCATCGATCACGGCGACGCCGAGCCGGGCGTGCCCAAGGACGTCGGCGAGCCGCTGTTCGAGGTGACCCACTCGGGCTGGTACTGGCAGATCAAGCCGCTCGACAACAAGCCGGGCCACACCCTCAAGTCGCGCTCGCTCGCCGATCTCACGATCCCGCTGCCCAGCGAGCAGGGCGTGGAGCCCAACGAGCGCGAGGTGCGCTGGGCCAGCCTCGAGGGGCCTCTCGAGCAGCGCCTGCGCGTCGCCGAGACGATCTACGTGTTCGGCGACGGCAAGAGCGCCCAGCGCTACTCCGTTGCCGTTGCCGGCACGCTGGGCGAAGTGGAGACCAGCCTCGGCAACTTCCGCACGCGCCTCGCCATGTCGCTGGCGCTGGCGGGCATCGGCCTGCTCGCCGTCACGCTGTTTCAGATCCGCTTCGGGCTGTTGCCGCTGGCCAAGGTCGAAAAGAGCCTCGCCGCCATCCGCTCGGGCGAGGCAACCGGCCTCGACGTGCATCTGCCCGACGAGATCAAGCCGCTGCAGCAGGAGCTCAATGCCCTGCTCAAGTCCAACCAGGACATCGTCGAGCGCGCGCGCACCCATGTCGGCAACCTCGCGCACGCCTTGAAGACGCCGCTGGCCGTCATCAACAACGAGGCGCGCGACGATGAGAGCCCGTTCGCCCGCAAGGTCGTCGAGCAGTCCCAGATCATGGCCGATCAGGTCAATCTCTATCTCGACCGCGCCCGCATGGCGGCCCGCATCGGCGTCATCGGCCGCGTCACCGAGGTGGGCCCCGTCGGCGAATCCATCGTCCGCGCGCTCGAGCGCATCTACCGTGACAAGCAGCTCGGCTTCGCCGTCGAGTGCCAGCCGGGCACGCGTTTCCAGGGCGAGCGCCAGGACCTGGAGGAGATGCTGGGCAATCTCCTCGACAACGCCTCCAAGTGGGCGCGCTCCAAGGTGGTGCTGACGGCGGGCGTTCTTGCGCCGTCCGGCAACGGCTCGGGCAATCACCTCGAGATCAAGGTCGACGACGACGGCCCCGGCCTCACATCCGAGCAGATGGCCGAGCCCATCATCCGCGGCCGGCGCCTCGACGAGACCAAGCCCGGCTCCGGCCTCGGCCACTCCATCGTCGCCGATCTCGCCCACTCCTACAGCGGCAAGCTGGAGCTTGCGCGCTCGGAGCTGGGCGGCCTCTCCGCCCGCCTCACCTTGCCTTGCGCCCAGTGACCCCGCCTCGTCGCAGAACGCTCGCTCGATTTGGGCCCCTGAGGCGGCAATCCTGAGGAGCCCGCGATTGACGTCCGGTAACTCTCCCCCGGCCAACCCCGCATAGGTCGCAAGATGGACATTGCACTGAACCGCTGCGCGGTAGCAGCCGGGCTTCTTCGAACACGGTTCAAGCTGCGTCTGTCAGCGTTGCTTTTGAATTTCGTCGATCTGGTACCAACTCTTGCCGGCAATGACGGCCGCGTACCATTTCTCCATCGTCTCGGAATTCATTGTCCTCCAATCCGGGACACGATTGACCAGCGCTTCACCCAGCGCCTGTCCAAGACTGACCAGTTCGTTGCCGGCAGCCCATCGCTCTTCATCCCAAGCTTTGAGCGCACTTTCCAGGGATGGGTGCGCTACCAAAGCCTTTGACAAAGCAAAGGCATCGCTCATGGCCTTTACCGTACCTGCACCGGTATGGGGGCGCGCGAGAGTGGCAGCGTCGCCGATAAGGCACGCCCGGCCGCGATGATAGGCTGGCACGAGGCCCTCATAGATGGACTGAACAAAGGGTTTATCCGTGGCGCAAACAACCTGTGCCACGAAGCCCGGAAAATG